>DASXPZ010000719.1:0-8160 GCA_036493275.1 Pirellulales bacterium | reverse complement strand
CAAGACGTGCTGTCGTACTTCATGTATCCCAAAGTTTTCGCCGAGTACATCGCGCGGGAAGAGAAATATTCCGACACCAGCAGCGTGCCGACGCCGGTCTTCTTCTATGGGCCAGACGCCGGTGAAGAATTTGCCGTCGACATCGAAAAAGGAAAGACGCTAGTCGTCAAGTTTTTGACCGTGGGCGATCCCCACCCGGACGGCCGCCGCACCGTCTTCTTCGAGCTCAACGGCCAGTCGCGCACAGTGACGGTGGAAGATCGGGCGCTCGAATCGCTGATCGTACGCCGCCCCAAGGCCGAAGCGGGCGATCCGAACCAGGTGGGCGCCCCCATGCCAGGCTCGGTGGTCACCGTGGCCGTGCAAGCGGGCGATTCGGTCGTCAAAGGCCAAAAGCTGTTGTCGCTCGAAGCGATGAAGATGGAGACCACGCTCTACGCCGAGCGCGACGGCAAGATCGCCGAAGTCCTGGTCCGGCCAGGGGTGCAGATCGAAACGGGGGATTTGGTGGTGCGGTTTGCGTGACCTTACGCCCCCACCTGCTCGCCGTTGTGTTTGGCAGACAGGCCCAGGATGAGCGGCACAGTTTTTTTGGCCCAGGCGGTTGGCGACTGGTAGCTCGACGCGGTGGCGCCGATCGAGGTTCGCAGCATGTCGGTGTTGATTACGCCGGGGTTGAACGCCACGGCGGCCATGCCTGTCGGCAATTCTTGCGAAAGCGATTGCGTCAGCCCTTCGATCGCCCATTTGGTGGCGCAGTAAGGGGCCACTTCGGGCGAGGTCGAACGTCCCCAGCCGCTGCTGAAGTTCACGATCACGCCGCTCCCCCTCGCCACCATCGCAGGCACAAAGTGGCGAATCACGTAATACGTCCCCAGCACGTTCACGTCCATCAGGCGGCGGAACTCTTCGGGCGGGACCTTCCAAAGCACGGCGCACTCGTTCATCAGGGCCGCGTTGTTGATCAACAAATCGGGCGCGCCGAGCTGCTCTAGCACTTCGCTCGCCCAACGTGCCACTTGCGCGTCATCGGCCACGTCGACGACGTCGAACCGGTGCGGCGCCGGCCAGCGGCGGCGCAGTTCTTCGACCGCGGCCCCGCTTCGCGCGCAGCCGCACAGGCGATGCCCGGCCGCGATGAAGCCTTCGGCCATGGCCAGGCCCAATCCGCGGCTGACTCCGGTCAGAACGATCGTTTTCTGCTGCTCAGGCATCGGCCGGCTCACTGCGGTGAGCGATTTTTATAGTCGCGCGAGGAACAAACTCGCGCGGAACGCGCCGCCCTTTATTTCGGCGGCATCACGCCGGCGCCGGGGGTTGCTTGCTTGATGTTCGCCGGCGTGGGGGCCTCGGCGTCGCCAAACGCCCAACTCAGACCGCCCAGCAGCATCTTCTGGAACTTGGGATTTTCCCACACGTCTTCGCGATGCCCCATCGACGTATAGAACACGCGCCCCTTGCCGTGGCGGCGGGCCCAGGTAGAAGGAAACGGAGGACGCTGATAGTCCTTGCCGTTCATCCCCTGCGTGTCCATCACCAGAATCACATGGAGATCGTCCGCGAAATTCTTGAGCGAGTACCATTCGTCGTTGATCTTGAACGCCTCGGGCGTCCCCTCGTCGGCCGCTTCGCCAAAGCCGGGAAATTTCGGATCGACGATCACCTGTCGCGCCACCTGTTGCGGGCCGTGGCTGATGAATTCGCCGCCGAGCATGGCGATGTAAGGATCAACCTCTTTCTGCGTCTCGCGGGCCTTCCCGTCGTGATGGCCGGGCGAATGAAACGTGTCGGCCCCGGAGTGGGACGCCAAAAAGCCCTTGCCGCTGGCGACGTAGTCGAACAGCTTTTGCTTCCCTGCGGCCGACATGGGCGGGTTTTTGTCGCCTCCCTCTTTGGTCAGGTCTTCGGTGGTGTAGAAGAAGATCGCGTCGTATTGGTTGAGGTCTTTGTCGAAGACGCGGCCATCCTTCGTGCATTCGACTTCGAAGCCGTTCTGCTCGCCCAACTTGGTGAGCGCTTTTTCGGCCGGGCCGAGCTCGCCGTTGGGGCCTCGCGTAATGGCAGAGTGTTGGAAGCCGGAACTCTTGGTGAAAAAGAGGACCTTGCGCTTCGGCTTGTCGGCCGCCGCTTCGCCGGTTGCCATGCGCAGCGGAAAGGTGGTCAAACAGATCGCGGCGGCGGTCAACAGGAGCAAATCGCGGCGTTTCATCGGCGTGGGTCTCCGGCGAGGGTTGGGCGTGCGCGGTGGCGGCAGGCAGGGCAATACGGGTTAATCCGCCCCCTAGCTTACACTCGCCCTGGCGCGAATAAAAGCTGGTGAAAGCCCGGAAATCGAACCGTCGCCGTCGCCGAAAACAAGCCGCGACGAGCGCAGGGCGTCCAACGGCGGGACAAGGCGCATCGCTCAAGTCGCTTACTTCGCAAGGGCGCCTTCGATGCCGTCGGTCAGGAATTTTTCATAGACTTTCATTTCGCGCGCGGCAAACGCCTCCTTGGACATTTCTTCTGTGACCTGTGGCAGGTTCAGCGCCTTCTCGACTTCCGTTCGGCGCATAGCGAATGCGGCCGGATCCGAACTGTCGCCGCTGTTCCATGCCACGGCGCCGTCGGGACGGACGATCATGATCGTCGGGTAGCCCCGAATGCCGTAACGAGAGGCCGTAGCGCCGTCCTGGATTTGCAATCCAGAATCGACCGCGCAGACAACCTGGTAATCCAGTTCCTTGAGACCTGCGCGGACTTCGTCAAGATCTGGACCCGCGGTATGGATGGCTAGAAAGACGACATCGTCCTGTTTGTATTTCTCTTTCAGGCGGTTCATCATCGGGATCGCCCTTCGGCACGGGCCGCACCAAGTTCCCCAAAAATCGAGCACGAGTACTTTGCCACGGTAGTCCGCCACCGTGCGATCCCTTTCATCGGTCCAGCCCTTCACGACCCATTCGGGAACCTTAGCCCCTCTGGCGAGGGCCGGCGCGACGTCAGTCGGCTTGCCAACCGGCTTACCGTTGTCCAGCAGGCCGACGTCCGCCGGGAAATTCAGGGCGAACATCTCCGCGTCCATCGGCGAGTTCGCCTCGACTTGCTCGACATTCCACCCAACGATTTCACCGACGACCTGCGGCACATTCTGAGTCTTGCCAGCAAAGTAATCGGCGGGGACTAGAAACGGTTCATTCCACGCGGGGTCGTTGACGTAGGTTTCGATCGTCCCCTTGATCGGATAGTGGCCGGCGCCTTCGATGGCCTGGATTTCGGTGACGATGGTGGTTCGCGTTAAGAGCTTGTCATGCAGAACACGACCGGAAATCGCCAATCCGGCTCGTTCCTCGATTCGCAGCGGAATCGCCCCGCGATTTCGATCGATCCAGGCTTTTGCCATCGCAACTTGCTGCAACACGTCGCCCTGCTCGGACCGCACAGGCGTGTCCGTAAAGCGCATCCACTCGACGACCGTCAGCGTTGTCTCGCCGAGCCTTTCGTCTCCGATGACATGAACGCGATCCGTTGCGTCGCGAAAGAAGGCGTCGATGGGATGCCAATTCTGTGCGCCCCAGGTCGCTGCCTTGATCGTTAGAGGTGGGAACCAAAAGTCGAGGCGCCCTTCGTAGTCGCGGCGGCTACTGATTTGTCCCCAAGTTCTCCCTTTGCCGGCGAATCCAGTCCAGATTTTTAACGGACGTTCGGAGGACGCCGTGAATGAATAAATCGTGTAATCCTTGTACGTGGTCGGAAGCAAATCGGGCGCCGGTGAGTCGTCGGGGAATTGCCAGGCAACGGCGTCGGCCGTTTTGCGCGGGCTTCGCGCCTGGAACCGCACGCGATCCGTGTAGAAATCCTGAAATGAGCGCGAAGTTGCGGGCGCCGATTCGGCCCGCTCTCGGAATCCCTTGGAGTTGAGTAGCTGATCCCGTTTGGCTTGCTCCGAGAGATTCGATCCTTTGGCAGCCATCTCGCAATTGATCGCTTGCCGCAGATAATAATCCTTGGTCTCGGCTCGATTGCGCTGCTCTACGATTCGCAATGTGCGAAACGAATCGCGATTCTTTCGGAATTGAGCAAGCAAGGTCGCAAATTCTGTTTGCGACCCGCGAGTTTCATGATACCCCGATGCGATGCTGTCCGCAGCCGGTTGTCGTTCGACCTTTTGATTTACGGGGGCTGCCGGCTTGGCATTCGACAAATCCTTCGTCGGATTGTTCGCGGCCCCACAACCAGATGACGCGATGAACACCGTCATTACAATGTAGGGCAACGGCGAGTGCATTCGATTATCCCAATGCGACTGAAACCGAGAGACTGGTCGCCGCCTAGCGTGACGACTGGTAGTAGATTGCGGAACCGCATTCATTTTGAACTGGCCGCATTCTACGCAAAACTTCTCCCGATAGCGCTCATTTTCCAATCATCTGCTTCACTTCGGCCCAAGGTCGCGTATTGGCGACGTCGGCTTTCGTCAGCCCTGCGCGACGAGCTTGCAGAATACCGTAGCGCAGCACGGCCAGTCCGATTGTGCTGTGGGCGTCGCTCGAGATTACGATCGGCACCCCAAAACTTTTGGCCGCGGCGCAGGCCACGTCGTCCAAGTCCAGCCGCGCGGGGTTGGCGTTGAGTTCCAGGAACTTGGCGTAATCGCGAGCCGCTTTGAACATCGCATCGAGATCGACTTCGTACGGCTTGCGACGATTCAATAACCGACCAGTCGGATGGGCGATGGCCGAGACGTTTGGGTTGGTGATCGCGCCGAGAATTCGCCGCGTGATTTGTTCCTGCGGCTGGTTCTGACCGTAATGAACGCTGGCCACGACCCAATCCGCCTCGGACAACACGTCGTCGTCCAAGTCGAGCCCGCCCGCTTCCAGGATGTCGACCTCGACCCCTTTGAGCACCAAAAAATCTTTCAGCCTGGCGTTCAGTCGGTCGATCTCGGCCCATTGCGCGCGCAAGCGCTCGGCGTTGAGACCGTTGGCCATGCTAACGCGCTTCGAGTGGTCCGTGATGGCGATGTATTTCAGCCCTCGCTGTTGGGCCGCGGCGACCATTTCTTCGAGCGTCGACTTGCCGTCGGTCGCCGTGGTGTGCATGTGCAGGTCGCCTTGCAGATCGGCCAGCTCGATCAGGCTCGGCAGCGCGGCTGCGTCGGCCCAGGCGAACTCGCGCCGCGCTTCGCGCAGCTCTGGCGGAAACAGCGGCAGTTCGAGCGCGGCATAAACCTCGGCCTCGGTCCGTCCGGCGATCGATTCCTCGCCTCGGTAGACGCCGTATTCATTGATCTTCAGCCCGCGCGCCTTGGCCCGCCCGCGCAGCTCGACATTGTGGGCCTTCGAGCCGGTGAAGTATTGCAGCGCCGCGCCAAAACTCTCGGCCTTGACGACGCGCAGGTCGACCTGCAAGCCGCCCCCCAGCCGGACCGACATTTTGGTGTCGCCGCGGGCCAGGACTTCGGCCACGTTCTCGAAGGCGGCCAGGCGATCCATCACTTCGTTCGGATCGTCGGCGACGACCAGGATATCGAGATCGCCGATCGTTTCGCGCCCACGCCGGTAGCTGCCGGCGGCCTCGATTTGCTGCACGCTGGGGCAGTCCTTCAAATAGGCGAGGAGCGACTGAGCGAACTCGTCGGCCGTGGCCCAGTAGAGGCGTTCCTCGGCCGTGCTGGCCAGGGCCAGCCCTTCGAGAATCTTTTGCTCCGTCTTTTCGCCAAAACCTTTCAGATCGCGCACGACGTGCGATTCACAGGCCGCGCGAAGTTGATCGAGCGTGCCGATATTCAATTCTTTGTAGAGCACCGCCGCTTTTTTGGGTCCCAATCCGGGAACACGCAATAGCGCAAGCACCGATGGCGGAGTTTTAGCGGCCAGGTCGCGCAGCATCGGCAGATCGCCGGTGGTGACCAGCGTGGCGATCTTTTGCGCAAGGTCCTGGCCGATGCCCGGTATCTCCTTCAGCGCTTCGACCCCTTGAGCCGCCAGGGCCGAAAGGGGCTCGCCGAGATCGCGAATCGTTCGGGACGCGTTGCGATAGGCCCGCAAGCGAAAGGGGTTTTCACCCTGGAATTCGAGCAGGTCGGCGATTTGATCAAAGGCGTCGGCAATCAGCGCGTTCTTCATAAGCGTCAGTTTAACAAATCGAAGGCCGGCGCGCCTGCCAGGCCTCATGCCCCAGTCTCGTCATTCGCCTTGACTTTATCGCGTGCGTTTCGCACAACGAAGCGGAACGAAATCCATCGATCCTCCGCGAGACTTCCCGCATGCCTGGCGAAATCGACACACTGAAACAATCGCTCGTTTCCTCAGACGCGGTGCAGCAAGGCGCCGCCGCGGAAAAGCTCGCTCAAATGGGCGAAGACGCGCAGCCGGCCGCCGTAGAATTGATCGGCGCCTGCGCCGGCAGCGAGGCGCTGCGTGAATGGGCCACCGCGGCGCTCGAAGCAATGGGTCCTCCGGCTGTGGCCGATGTGCAGAAATTGATCACGCTGCTCGACGCCAAATCGGCCGACGTCGGCTATTGGGCCGCCACGCTGCTGGGGCGACTGGGGCCGGATGGCGCGGCGGCCACTGCGGCGCTGGCTAAAACGCTCGGCAAGTCGCCGCACGCGCAGGTCCGCGAACGCGCGGCGCTCGCGCTCGGCAAGATCGGTCCCGCGGCCGCGAGTGCTGCGCCGGCGCTGCAAGAGGCCGCGTCGTCCGGGAGCCCCAGACTGGCGTCGCTGGCGCGCGATGCGCTGTCGAGCGTGATGAAGTAGGGTGAGCTTGACAAACTCTTTTGGCATCGCAAAAGGAAAAACCCATGGCGGAACGCCGCGTACTGGATTTTGCCGGCATTGAAGAATTGATGCCCGAGGTGGAACGACTTCTCTTCGGTTATGAGACGCTGGGGCAATGGACTCTGGGGCAAATCTGCAACCATCTGGCCCGAGCGATTCACTACAGCGCCGAGAGCCCTCCGGCGACCGAACCGCCGACACGCGAACAAGACGTCACCCGCAAGCTTTTCTTTCGAGGGCGATTCCCCGACGGTCGTCCAGCGCCGCCCGGAACAGAGCCGCGTCCTGGCTTGGACGACATAAGAGAGGCCGAGAAGCTGCGCGCCGCGATCGCGCGCTTCGGCCACGCTTCTGGACCTGGGCCGCTTCACCCGCGGATTGGCCCGCTGACGCACGAAGAATGGGAGCGATTCCACTGCCTGCACGCGGCCCATCACTTGGGCTTTGCCGTGCCGAAGTAGGTCGTCGCTGCGCGCTCCTCAGCGAATACTTCGCATTCGCGCAATTAAGGTTTGGCCTTACCGTCAACCACTAATTCGCGCCGCATCGATCGGACGCGAGACTGCACGATCGCCGGAACTTTGGCCCCCAGTTGATTGGCGCCGCCGAACCAGCCCTCGGGCTCGGAAAAGACGATCCGCCATTCAACCAGCAGCGCCCCGGCGGGCGAGGCCAGCCGCGTTGCCTTAAGATACGTTCCCATGCCGCCGTAAGGATTCGGCTTGCCAGTCTCAAGGACGCCGGTTGCCGACTTGGTGAGAGACCACCAGCGGTTGGGAAACTCGCGATCGTCGGCGAAGCGCGGGTCGATCATCGCCGCGAAGATCACCGAGTCGTCGGTCCGCGACGAAAACGTCCGCACGGTGGCCGCCACCTTGACTCGCTTCCAGAGCGACATCGCTCCGTGCGAATATGATTCGACTTCGCGGTCGGCCTCTTTCCAGGGAATGTCGCGGGCTTTGAGCTGCGCGGCGTCGAGCGAGCCCCCTTGGCTGGAGAGGTCTGGATCGTCGTCCGAGCTCAGCATCTGATCGCGGAACCGTTTGTCGAAGAACTGGTCGAGATCGCCGTAGGCCACAAACCAGACACTGATCTCGCGGCCACGCCCTGTGGCGTCTCCGCTCAACTCGCTCTGTTTCAGCACATGGGGCGAGACGGCGGAATTCTTCAGAAATCGCGGCAGAGGGTAGGCCCGTCCGGCAATCTCGGACAGCAACTTTTCTTGCGTCTTGGCGTCGAGGCCATCGGCCATCGTCGGCTGGGGTAAGCGAAACGGCTCCTTGCCGCCAAGCGAAACGCCAACGCGCGTCACCTCGTGGTAGACGGGATTCTCCGCATGGGGCGCCGCCGCCACGATCCCCGCTGCAAGCAACACAAGCCCGATCGTCATAACT
>DASXPZ010000718.1:0-3224 GCA_036493275.1 Pirellulales bacterium | reverse complement strand
GGCCTCGCACTGCCCAAGCTGCAAAACGCCGATCCGCTTGCGCGACAATATCCCGGTGCTGGGCTGGATCCTCTTGCGGGGGCGGTGCCGATCGTGCGGCTGCCAGATTTCGCCCGGCTATCCGCTGGTGGAATTCGCGGTCGGCGCGGCGTTCGCCCTCTTGGCCTGGTGTGAACTGGCGACCGGCGGCGCCAACCTGCCGCCGCGCACCGAGGCCTGGAAACCGCTAGTGGCGGGATTGCCGTTTGATTGGGTGTTACTGGGAGTTTGGTTGTATCACGTGACGCTGGTTTCGATCCTAACGGCGATGGCGTTGATCGAGTTCAACGGAACGCGGCCGACGCGAGGGTTTTATATCTTTGCGTTCTGCGCGGGCTTGTTGCCGCCGCTCGCCTGGCCCGAGTTGCACGTGATGTTCGCTTCCAAGATGAACCGGTCGGCGTGGACCACCACCGACGTGAACGTTCGGCTGGCGCTACAGTATCTGGTTTTTGGCGCCATGTACGGGACATGTCTTGGCTGGTCGTACGATCCCCGGCGTAGCGAACGGCAGCGCGTGATTCAATTGGCGGCGGCGCTCGGCGCGGTGGGCTTGTTCCTGGGAGACGCCGCGGTCTCGATCGTCGCTTGCATGGTCGCGGCCACGCTCGTTTTGCAACGCATGCTGTTGTCGGCCGGATGGATCGCGGCGGGGCGCGTTCCGCATGTCGCGTTGGTGTTATTGGGGACACTAACGACGATTGTCTTTTGGCTGACGCTCCGGGGTGTGGGACGCCCACTGGAATCGGGCGCGCGAGCCATGCAAGGAGCGGCCGTTCTGGGAGCCTGCGCTCTGCTGGCGATTTTGTTCCACGCGTTCGGCAGAAAGCCGCCGCAATAAGTCCGCGCGATGCAGTCGCGCTGAGAATGCCTTCGTTCTGTAGCCTCTGGCCTCTAGCCTTTCGCCTCTGGCCTCTCCTCCCTCATCCGCTGCTCCGTGATTTCGATCGCCTTCAGCAGCCCGCGGGCTTTGTTCAGCGTTTCGTCGTATTCTTCCGAGGGGACGCTGTCAGCCACCAGGCCGGCGCCGACTTGAATGTAGGCCGTCGACTCCTGGATGACGATCGTTCGCAGCGCGATGCAGGTGTCCATGTTGCCGTTGAAGTCGAAATAGCCCACCGCGCCGCCGTACGGTCCGCGGCGATGGGGCTCCAACTCATCGATGATCTGCATCGCCCGCACTTTGGGCGCCCCAGAGACGGTGCCGGCAGGCAGGCAGGCCCGCAGCGCGTCGAACGCGTCGTTCCCCGCCGCCAACTGCCCTGTCACGTTCGACGTGATGTGCATCACGTGGCTGTAACGTTCGATTGTCATCACGTCGGAGAGTTGCACCGAGCCGTAGCGGGCGACGCGGCCCACGTCGTTGCGCCCCAGGTCGACCAGCATCACGTGCTCGGCCCGTTCCTTGGGGTCGGCCAGTAGCTCTTCGGCCAGGCGGCGATCTTCTTCCTCGGTGGCGCCGCGGCGGCGCGTGCCGGCCAGTGGGCGGACAGTCACTTCACCTTCGAAGACCCGGACCAGAATCTCGGGCGAACTGCCGACGAGCGTCACGTGCGGCATCCGCAGCAAAAACATGAACGGGCTGGGATTCACCACCCGCAGCGTGCGATAGACTTCGAGCGGCGGGGCCGCGATCTCGGTTTTCAGTCGCTGGCTGAGGACGACCTGAAAGATATCGCCGGCGCGGATGTATTCGAGCGAACTGCGCACGGCGTCTTCGAACCCCGCCCGGGTGAAATTCGAGCTGTACTGCTGGTGGACTTCGCCGCGCGGGTCGATGTCGGCCGGGCGGAGTGATTCGCTGGGGGTCGAAAGTTGCGCCACCAAGGCGTCGACCTTGGCGCAGGCCTCTTCGTACGCGGCGTCTAATTTTGCGCGGCTGCGGCCTTGCGGCGAAGCAGGATCTTCGAGCCGAGCCAGCGCCACCACGGTCATCGTCTTGGTGATATTGTCGAAGATCACCATGTGATCGAAGAACGCGAACGCCAGGTCGGGCAACGCGCGGTCGTCTTCCGGCGCGTTCGGCAGGTTTTCGACGTAGCGCACTGTGTCGTAGCCAGCGTAGCCGACCGCTCCGCCGCAAAATGGGGGGAGTTCCGGCAGCGTCGCCGCGCGCCAGCGGTTGACCTGCCGCTTCAGCTCCTCCAATGGGTCGGGCGATTCGAATTCGCGGCTGCTGGGAGTTGGGCCGTCGAACGTGATCAGCGAGACTTGCGAGCCGCGCGCTTCGATGGCCTGAAAGGGATTGCCGGCGACAAAGCTGTAACGCCCCACGCGCTCGCCGCCGACCACGCTCTCGAACAAGCAGCCGCAGCCCCCCGAGTCGACACGGCAATAAGCGGTGACGGGCGTCAACGAATCGCTCACCAGGCGCCGGTAGACCGGAACCATGCCGGCGCCTTCGGCCAGGCGACAAAAAGTATCGAGATCGGGATGGTGACGCATGCAGCAAGTCGGCCGTGGCCTGATGGAAGGAAAGATTGGCCCAAGCTTAACAGCGAGCAAAAGTGTCCACAATCGAAGCCCGACGTCAGGCGAGCCGCTCGCCGCGCTAAACGCCGCGAGACCGCAATCACAGCGGCGCGACTGTTGGCCTGTCCAGCAGCGAATGAGCAGGGCTGAAACTGCAACGCCAGCGCAAGACACTTGGTCCTCAAGCTGTCCAACTCGATCAGGCCAGCCGCTCCGCCATCAGGCGTGTGATTCACAGTCTGATTTTGTCTCGCGCTTACCCAGACAGCTACCGTCCAAGGAATGTTCGCAGAGCGGAGTTGCGACAATTGAATTGGGCGCTTTGACCTCTCTTCTACCTGGGAGAAGTCTGGCAAAACGACCTCGGGATTGACACTCCTGGGGGTACTGTTAGAATCCCTTGGGCATTGGCTACATTGTTCTAAACTGCTTGGCGGCAAGTGATTGCGGGCACGCGATGGCAGCCCGGCCGGATTTTTTTGGCCGCTCCTTTTGCGATCTGGGTCATTTTTGCCCCTGGGCTTCAGGACCGTCGGATGAAATGTCAGCGATGTGACAAACCGGCCACCTTTCATATCACCGAGTTGACTGGTGGCAAACCGCAGGAGCTGCACCTCTGCGAGCAACACGCGCGGGCCTACCTGACGGAATCGGAGTCCGAGCAGGCCGCCGCGCCGTCGATCGCCGGCGCGCTAGCCCAGCCGTTGGCCGTC
>DASXPZ010000717.1:0-7021 GCA_036493275.1 Pirellulales bacterium | reverse complement strand
CGCCGGGCGACCTCCTGGTCGAGCGGAACCAGCCCGGCGCGGGTGTCGCATACGAACAACACGACGTCGGCCGATTCGAGCGCGGTCTCGATCTGCTGCTCGACGTGCTTCGTGAGGTTGTCCGAATCTTCGATCCCCATGCCGCCAGTGTCGACCAGCTCGAAATAACGGTCGTTGACGCACATCAAGTACGTCATCCGATCGCGGGTCACGCCGGCCGTGTTGTCGACAATGGCCAGACGCCGCCCGGCGAGCCAATTGAACAGGCTCGACTTGCCGACGTTCGGGCGGCCGACGATAACGACTTGTGGAATACCCATGATCGTACTCAATGCGTCTCCGGCTGGCAGTCGGCCGGAATTTTCAGGCGGGAATCGAGCGAGGAATGCCTTATCGTGGCCCGCGGTGTTTTCCTGCTCAGCGGGCCGCTTCCTCATGATACCCGCTCTGAGCCGTCGGCGGAGGGCGGGAATCGATCAAAAAGCCGCCGGCTTTCTGTGCCACAGGCTCTGCCATCGCCAAATTGATTTCGGGCGGCTTTTTAAAGCGCTGACAGTTAGAATGCACCCATGCCCACCCCGCCGCGCCGCCGCTGGTTTCAGTTTTCGCTTGCCACGATGTTTGTCGTGGTGACGATATTCGCTATTTGGCTGAAGTGGGAATTGAACTTCGTTCACGAACGCAAAGAGGCAATTGGCGCCGCACGCCATAACCCAGGGCACGAACCGATAGATGATCTAGCGGACGATACTGTCTTTGTCATCTTTCCTGGGGATTCGCCAAATACGGGGAATCCGCGTTTGCCATTCTGGCGCATTTGGCTTGGCGATCAACCAGTAGCCGGCGTGGCAACACCGCCAGACGCCTCGGATGAAACCATTCACAAATGGAAGAGGCTGTTCCCCGAAGCGGAAGTGGAACCATACGACATAAGCATATAACCAGCGCCGACCAACTTTTTCCTAGGACACTACCCAAAACCGCGGTCGCTGTCGGTCTGGCCAGTGGCTTCGTATACTGACGTTAATTCCCTTGGACGGTCAGGTTTCTTGTAGTGAGGCACGGATGTCGCAGAATTCAGGTTCCCCTTCTCGTCGCCCCGGCAAGATTCTGCGACAAACGCTGGAATCGCTCGAACAGGCCGGATTGACGCACTTGCCTCGGCCCAAGAATCGCCCGACGGCGTCCAAAGCGGCGGCGGCGGCCACGCTAGTCACGACCACCGCAGAGACTGCCAAGAAAGTTGCAACATTAACTCCGCTGGCGTTATCTCCGGCCACTCCCGTTCCGGCTTCGCCGCCAGCCGACGTGTCCGCGGCCGGCGGAGGCACGCGAATCGAGCGATTGGCGGCGCTCGAGATCGTCCGCGCCGACGTCGCCGCTTGCACGCGCTGCACCGAGCTTGCCCGCACGCGCACGCAAACGGTCTTCGGCGTCGGCAACCCGGAAACGCGGCTCGTCTTCATGGGCGAAGCGCCAGGGGCCGACGAAGATCGCCAGGGCGAGCCGTTTGTCGGGCGCGGGGGCCAGTTGTTGAACAAGATTATCGAGGCCTGCACGCTGAAGCGGGAAGAGATTTACATCCTTAACACGATCAAGTGCCGCCCGCCGGAGAACCGCAATCCGGCCCCGCAAGAAGCGGCCAATTGTCGCGAGTATCTCGATCGCCAATTGGAAATCATCCGGCCCGAGTTCATTTGCTGCCTCGGCGCGGTCGCGGCGCAGAACCTGCTGAACACGACGACGAGCATCGGCAAGCTGCGCGGTCGGTTTCACGATTACCTGGGGATGCGCGTCCTCTGCACGTACCACCCAGCCTACCTGTTGCGCAATCCGAGCTCGAAAAAAGATTGCTGGGACGACATGCAGATCCTGATGCGCGAGATGGGGATCAAGCTGAAGTCGTAAGCCTGCCGAGTCTTCGCGCGTGAGGGGCAATCGCTTGTTGCCCGCTACGCCTGCGGCACTTCAACCGGCGGGACGAGCCGGAACAGGACGTCGCGGAACTCTTTCAGCTTTACCGGCAGCGGCACCAGCACGCGGTGATCTGTGAGATGCGGCTGCACTTTGCCCTTGCGCTCCTTGTGCCGTTCGTCCAGCAACACCACGACCGGCAATTTGGCCGTCTGTTCTCCGGTGGCAATCTCAACAAAGGCCTCAACGCCGCTATCGCCCAACTCGCCGGTGCTGACCACCACGCCATCGACCGGATGGGCGGCGTCGGCGCAGCGGGCCAAGGCGCGCTTCGGATCGCTGATCACCAGCACGCGGTAACCGTAGCGCTTCAGCGCGTCGCGAAACGTATCTTGCAGCTGCGAGTTCGATTCCACCACGACCAGCGACCGGCGCTGGCTGTCTGGCAGATACTGCGCCGCCTGCCGCTGTCGTTTGATCGTTTCCTCGGGCGAGAGAGGCGCCGCGTCGACCGCCGGAGCTTCCTCGTTCTCCACAGGCGCCGCGTCGGTCTCGCCGGCAGCCAACCGATCGAGCGCCTGTCGCAGATCGGCGTACATCTGACCGGGAGACTGGTAGCGTTTCTCGGCGTCGAAGCTCATCGCCTTGTTGACCACCGCCGCCACCACGCGTGGAATCCCAGGACAAGCCTGTTGGATCGGCGCGACGTTCATGAAGCGAGTCTTCGACAAACGCTGAATCCGATCACGCGTCTCGGTCAGCGGCGCCTGCCCGGCGAGCATGTGGTAATAGATACAACCGATGAAGTAGATGTCGCTCCGCGCGTCGTCCTTGCGAACGCCGGTCGCCCGCTCAAGACCGGCATAGTCGATGGTGCGGACGTTGGCGTCGGCCGAAGGAGACTCATCGGCCAATTCGCCTTCGGCGCCGGCCAGTCCAAAGTCGACCAGCTTTGCCTGCCCACGACTGGAGAAGAGGACGTTCGTGAGCTTCAAGTCGCGATGCGAGATGCCGCGTTGAAAGGCGTAGTCAAGCCCGGCGGCAATATCGCAGGCGAACTTGGTGGCCTCGGTCGGCGTGAGTTTTTTGCGCATCTTCATCAGATCGCGCAGATTTCCCCCCTCGACGAATTCCATCACCAGGTAATGCGAGCGCCCTTTGGAGCAGACCTCGTAGATGGGGACGATATTCGGGTGGCGCAGCGAAACGCCCATCTGGCCTTCGCGCGCAAATTGATCGGTCTGGTTGGCGTCGTCGCTGAATCGTTTGCGCAGGACTTTTAGCGCGACGACTTTGGCGCTGTCTTTATGGACAGCGCGATAGACGCGGGCAAAGCTGCCGCCAGCCACCATGTAGAGGACTTTGTAGTCGCCGTAGAAATAACCGGTCCGTTCGTCCTTGACCAGCTTTTCCAACTGCAGCGGCGTCAGCAGTTCTCGGCGCAGCAGCAACTGGATGAAGTCGTCGGACGTGACGTTTCGTCGCCCGAACTCGCTCCAGATCTCCTGCAACTGCCGATCGCTCAGCAGATTGAGGTCGAACGCGCGCTGAGCGATGGATTCAGCGGTAAGCTCGGCCATGACGCGTTTGCTCCCTCTTCCCCCTGTAGCAGCCTGGCGCGCAACCCGGCGGACGACCGTTCCGTCAGGAGCGAGGCAAGCTCCCCGGCCCGTCCAAGCGGATCGGCGCAGCAAGGCAATCCGGACTCCCAGCCTGAATTGGACCTGACCAAATTGGATCGGTCAGAACTAGGCCCGTCCCGTATGGCCCTTCCTGACTTTAACCCCAATTCGTCTGGCGGAGGCAAAGATTGCGCTCAGCCAGCGCGCGCCTTAACTGCTCATCGTACGCTGATGTTGAAACCGGAGCAACGATCGCGATCGGCCGGTCGCTCCCACGCGGCCTTTCCCGGTCCGCGTCGCAGATAACCGTTCCTGACGAGCAGCTAAAGACAGAATACCCCGCCCGGTCGTCGCCGGTTTCTGTCAGAAAAGAAATGAAGCACCCGGCCCCGAGGGAGGACGGGCGCCGGGTGCTTCGCACACAGGGAGGAGCATGTGGGCGGATTTTTGGAACGCGCGGACGGTGGGGCCTGCCCAGAGGTCCAATGTTTCGTTAGTTCATTCACGTCATCGATTGGCTCACGAGCGCGACGGACGCGGAGTCGGAAATTGAGACGTTGTCACAATTCGCTTCAATCACCGTCCAATTCGGCGCGAAGCTCATCCCGCTCGCGGCGGGTCGCTTCGAGATCGAACATCAGATACTTCATGTCGAGCCGCAGTTGCCCCAGGGCGTCCTGGACCAACGCCAGAATTCGGCGGCGACGCTGCGTGCTATCAACCACCCGCAGCAGAGCTGGAGCCAGCCGATCCTGCATTTCGGGGGGGAGATCGCTGATTAAGTTCCGCAGTTGAACCACATCTTGCGGAATCTCGGTGGAATCTGAGGCGATTGCTCGGGGGAGATTGCTCATGGCGTCGATCCTGAGAAGTAGGTGGCTCGCGGGGCGAAACCAGGCTATTGCAGGGCGCGTGCCAGTCGTGTCGCCTTGCCCGATCGACAGACGATAACCACTTGCGATGACGTAACTTCGGTAAATTACACTGGCCAAACCCCGCCAGGCCCCATGTTGCCAAAACAGGACGAACTGATCTGGAGGCAGATCGCAAACCCCGTTACAAGAACGGTTTAAGGAAAAATCGACGGTCCGGCGGAGCGTGTCGCATTTTTGCCATGCCCGCCTAGGAGCCTCGATTGATCCACCGCTTTGCCCCCGCGCCCCGCCAGGGATGGCGAAGAACCGATGACCCTCGACGCCAAGCTGCTCTGGAAAGCTGCCTGCTGCGCGCTTGTCGCGCTCTGCGCTTCGGCTGCGCGCGCGCAGGTTGTCATTCGGCAAGACTTCGAAGGGCCCGAAATCAGTTGGCGAGAGGACCGCGGTAATCCCAGCTACCGGATCGAAACCCATCTCCGCTCGGCCGATCGTCCGCACGGCGGCGCCCTTTGCGAATTCGTGCAGTTTGTGGCCGGGCCCAACGGGACGTTTCTCTATCTGTTTCATGATCTCTCGCCGGCGCGGCTGATCTCGGAGCTGCAACCCTCACTGTGGGTTCGCTCCGACCGGCCCGGCATTCAAATTCGGGCGAGAGTTGTCTTTCCGCGCAGCACGGATCCCCGAACCGGCGAACCGCCGACGGCGCTCGTCGCCGGCACAAGCTACAGCAAGGCCCAAAACTGGGAGCAACTTCGCTTCGACGATCTCCCCAAGCTCGCCGCCGATCAGGCGCGCGTGTTGCGGGCAGAATTGAAGCGCGACGTCGACACGCGCGAGGCCTACATCGATCGGCTGTATTTGAACATCTACACCGGTCCCGGTCGCACGCGACTTTGGATCGACGATCTGGAAGTCGCAGGCTTCGTCGGAGACGAACGCAATGCCGCCGGGCAGCCGCCCCCCTCTTCCGCCGGAACTGGCGCGCCGATGTTCGAGCGCGAGACGGGCGCGCTCCCGGCGCCACGCCGCGATGGGCCAAGGCTCAACGGTTCCATCTTAGAAATCGGCGGACGCCCTTTCTTTCCCCGCGTCATTGAACACCAGGGAGAAAAGCTGGCGTTTCTCAAACAGCGCGGCTTCAACTGCGTGCGATTACGATCGCTGGCCACTCCCGAGCTATTGAACGAAGCCGTAAACGCCGGGATCTGGTTGATCTGTCCCCCGCCGATGCCCAAGGGGCTCGATGGGCGAGGCGAAGTGATTCCCCTCAAACCGATTCCGCCCGAATTCGATTCGGTCGTCGCCTGGGATCTGGGAGAAGGGCTCACCGGCCGTGAGCTGGACGCGGTGAAGCGGTGGGCTGTGGAGGTTCACCGCGCGGACTCGCGGGGCCGACCGATTCTCTGCGGGGCCAGCGCCGAGTTGCGCGCCTATAGCAGCCGCGTCGACGTGCTTTTACTCGATCGATTTACCACAGCCACCACGTTCGAGTTGGCCGAGTATAGCCGCTGGCTTCAGGAGCGACCGCGACTGGCGCGTCCTGGCACTCCCATTTGGACGACTATTTCCACCGAGCCCGCCGCCACGCTGGTCAACCAGGTGCGCACCCTTTCCGGCGGGCGCAATGTGAGCCTGATGGCCGGGACGGAACACGCGCGGCTGCTGACCTACACGGCGCTGGGCGCCGGGGCGCGCGGATTGTTCTTTGCGTCTCACTCGCCGCTCGACGCCGAAGACAACGACACCCGTTGGCGCGCCGATCAACTTGAGCTGCTCAATCTGGAACTCGATCTGATCGAGCCGTGGATTGCCGGCGGCACGCCGATCGGCGCGGCTGGCAGTAATGATCCCGAAATCCACGCCGCGGTGCTGCAAGGCGGAGGCGCCCACCTCCTGTTGCCGGTCTGGTCTGGCAAGGGAGCCCAATACGTGCCAGGCCAGGGCGGCAACGGCGCGAAAGTGGCGTTCGTCGTGCCGCAGGCCACAGAGACCGCAAGCGCCTACGAGATCATTCCCGGCGGACTTCGGCCGCTGCAGCGCTCTCGCGTCGCGGGCGGCATGAGCGTCACGCTCGACGATTTCGGTATTACGACGATGGTGATCCTCACGCAGAACTTGTCGAGCGAGTTGACGCGCCGCGCCAACGCCGCCGGCGAACGGGCCGCCCGGCTGCACGTCGCCATGTCGAGAATCAAGTTGGAAGTTGCCGCTGACGTCCAGAGCCGGATCCGTAACGACGCGAAGGCGGCCACCCGCTCCGTCGATCTGATCAAAACGGCGCGCGATGAACAACAAGCGGCTGAAACGATGCTCGCCTCGGCCGGAGGGACGGCGACCAACGCCTACGTTGAGGCGATCCGGCACTCGCAGTTTGCCGACCGCAACGTGCGAACGGTCGAACGAGGTCAGTGGCTGGCGGCCATCGGCAAGCTCGCTTCGCCCACCACCGATCCGCTGGCCGTAAACTTTGCGACGTTGCCGCAGCACTTTGCGCTGGCCCAGAATATCGCCACGTCGCGGCGTTCCGATAATCGACTGCCGGAGGGAAACTGCGAAGACCTGGGCCGGCTAATGAACCGCGGCTGGCAGCATTTTCAACATCCGCCCAAG
>DASXPZ010000716.1:0-11099 GCA_036493275.1 Pirellulales bacterium | reverse complement strand
CACCAGCCCGGCCGCTTCCAGCGTGTAACGTTCGCCGCGCCGCGGATCGTCGGCAAAGAGTTGCCGCAAGTGGACGTTTTGGATCGAGTGGTAATGCGAAGCCAGGGCTTGCCAACTTGCGCGGCTGGTCAGCGGTGACGTCATCGTCGTGATCTTTCTGAAAGTCGGCTGTTCGGGCACGATCGGCGGAAGTGTTTGTCCGCCGGCAGAGACCAGCGTAGCGACTGGTTCCCAGAGACGAAAGCCGCCGCGAAACGCGTTGGCGTTCGAGCCCAGTCGGCAATTGGGAGGGAGCGTGCTCAGCTTCTTGACGTTGCCTCCTCCCAGCACCACATATTCGGGCTCGAGCGCCGCGGTCAGTCGAGCAATGACGTCGAACACGAAGCGTCGCCAGCTCTTCTTCCCCAGCCGATCCAGTCCGCGCAAACCCACATAGTCTTCAAAAGTCTCCTTGCGATACGGCAGATGGGCCAACTCCATCGGCTCGACGATCCCATGCACGACCATCGCCGAGCCCAAGCCGGTGCCGAGCCCCAGAAAGAGCATCTTGCCCCCTTCGTAGCTCCCCAGCGCCTGCATGGCGGCGTCGTTCATCAGCTTGACGGGTCGGCCAAAGGCCGCGGCATAGTCGAACGCTACCCAACCTTCGCCCAGGTTCTTGGGCTCGGCGATGGGTCGATCGCGCACGACCGGCCCGGGATAGCCGATCGAGACGACGTCGAACTCCCAGTCCGCGGCGAGCTTCAAAACGCCGCTGACCATTTCCTTGGCAGTCAGCGTTCGACCCGATTCGAATTTGCGCGCGGTTTCCTGGCCGGTCGCCAGAATCTTGACATGCGTTCCGCCGACGTCGATTGCCAACACTTTCATCGAGTTGCTCCTCAGGACAAATCCGATTCTTGCGTGTCAGGCGCCGAATTGCTTACACACGGCGCCGGCTCTCTGTGTCCCCTCTCAAAGCGCGGCCTTCCGCGCTGTGTTGTACACTCTCACAGGCAGACTTAGCGACGCGCTTTTGGTACAACTCGCTCAGGGCTCGATCAGGACGCCAAAGTCTCTGCGCGTACAACCTTTGTCGCCGCAGCGAGTCGTATTTCCAAGGTTAGCTTGCGACTGGCGGCGAACGCGGGCGATTCGACTGGCGACGAGAAGGCAAAAACAGGCTAAAAACCGTGAATATCAAGCCGGAAATCATCGTTGCGCCGGACGCACAGACCGTGGCCAGCATGGCCGCTGAGCGAATCATCGAGGTCGCCGCCGAGGCGATCGCCGACCGTGGGCGGTTCACACTGGCTCTCTCGGGCGGGAAAACGCCCGAGGCGACGTATACCATTCTGGCCGCGGCCCTCCCTCCCCGCGGTGTCGACTGGTCGCGCACGTTTCTTTTTTTCGGCGACGAACGCTTTGTTCCGCACGATGACCCGGCCAGCAACTTCGCCATGGCGCGGCGCTGTCTGTTGGTGCGAGCGATGATCCCTGTCAAAAACGTCTTTCCGATTGCGACCGACACGGAAAGCCCCGCGGCAAGCGCCACTGATTATGAGAGCAAGCTGGCGGAATTCTTCGAGGTCGAAGCGGACGCCCCGCCGCCGGCGCTCGATCTGATTCTCTTGGGCCTCGGAGACGATGGTCACACGGCGTCGCTCTTTCCGGGCGCGGCAGCGCTCGCCGAAGATCGCGCCTGGATGACGTGGAGCCCGCCGGGGACATTGCCGCCCGCGGTCGATCGGGTGACGATGACCTACCCGCTGATCAACGCGGCCCACGGCGTGATGTTCCTGGTGACCGGCGCGAACAAGCACGCGCCGCTCGCGGAAATCTTGCAGCTCCGCGCCGAAGTGGCGAAGCGCCCCGCCGCCGGCGTCCGCCCGACGAACGGCAAATTGACCTGGATCATCGACCACGCCGCCGCCGCCGGGTGAACCATGTTAGCCGCGGGCCGCGATGCGGTCTTTGCCGACTAGCTTTCGCAGGACTTCCGGCACCGCGATTGAGCCGTCGGCCTGTTGATAGTTTTCCAGAATGGCGATCATCGCCCGGCTGATCGCGATCGCCGTGCCGTTGAGCGTGTGGACGAACTGAGTCCCTTTTTCGTTCTTCGGGCGATAGCGAATACCGAGGCGGCGCGATTGGTAGTCGGTGCAGTTCGAAGTGCTGGTGACTTCGCCGAACTCGCCGCCGTCGCCACGGCCTGGCATCCAGGCTTCGAGGTCGAACTTGCGATAAGCCGGCCCCCCCAAGTCTCCGGTCGCCGTGTCGACGACGCGATAAGCGATTCCCAGCCCGTCGAACAGCCGACATTCCAGCTCGCAGAAGTAGTCGAGCATGGCGTCGCTTTGCTCGGGCAAGGTGAAAGCGAACATTTCGATCTTGGTGAACTGATGGACGCGGTACAGCCCGCGCGAGGCGCGTCCGCCGGCGCCTGCCTCGGTGCGATAACAGTGGCTGATGCCGCAAAACTTTAGCGGCAAGGTCTCGGCGTCGAGGATCTGATCAGCCAGTAATCCGCCGAGCGTGATCTCGGCCGTGGCGACCAGGCTGAGATCGCTATCGGCAATGCTATAGATCTGCGTCTCCGGCCCGCGCGGAATGTAGCCGGTCCCTTGCAAAATTTCGTTGCGCGCGAGATCGGGCGTGATCGTGGGGGTAAAGCCCTCCGCCACCAGCAGGTCGACCGCGTAGCGCTGCAGCGCCAGTTCGAGCAATACGGCTTCGTTTTTCAAGAAATAGAATCCGTGGCCGGCGACCTTTGCGCCCCCTTCGAAGTCGATCAGGTCGAGTTTTTCACCCAGCACGACGTGATCTTGCGGCTTGAAGGCGAACTTGGGAATTGGCGGTTTGCCGCGGCGGACTTCCAAGTTCGCCTGATCGTCAGCCCCCAGCGGCGCCTTGGGGTGCGACATGTTGGGGATCGAGCGATGAATCTGGTCGAGCTCGGCCGAGACTTCGTCGAGCGCCGTTTGCGCCGCGGTGGCTTTCTCGCGCAGGTCGCGTCCTTCGGCCTTGCGGGCCTCGCGCTCCGCTTCGTCCTTCGCTTTGCCGATCGACTTCGAAACGTCGTTGGCCTGGCGGTTGAACTGGTCGAGCTCGGCCTGTTTTTCGCGGCGACGAATATCGAGCGCGACAAAAGCGTCGATATCGGCCTTCGACCCGCGCAGCTCGCAATTACGTTTGACCAGTTCGGCGTTCTCAACGATGAATTTGCGATCGAGCATAGGAAGTAAGCTATTGGTGATCCATTGAAATTATTGAATTGAATGCCTGAGTGATTGGGGCCTGGGCCGGCGGACTCAGATCATCTGCGTGGTTATTTCTGGAACTGCGCTCCGCGCGCGATTGACAGCATTTATACAAAAAAGAATTTTGCCACCGAGGGCACAGAGAACACAGAGAAAGAGACGGTGGTCGGCTCAGGCGTCTGGCGCAGTCCCCAAAGTGGACTTGCCTTTTCTCTTCTCGGTGCCCTCTGTGGCTATCTCGTCTTCTCCTCGAATCCTTGAAGTCTCGCAGGCCTCTCAACGCATAAGAGCAAACAGCGTTTTCTGTTTGCTCGCGACTCCTCCTGCGCCGGCGATTACTTCTTTTTGATCTCGCTCAGTTCTTGCCACAGGTTGGCGCTGGCCTTGATGCCGCGGTGGAAGTCTGCGATCGAGAACTTTTCATTCGGGCTGTGTGTGTTGTCGTCGTTCTGCCCCCAGCCCAACAGCAAGGTATCGACTCCCAGCTTTTCGTGAAAGGTCGAGACGACGGGAATCGAACCCCCTTCACGGATAAAGACCGGCTTGACGCCAAAGCCATGCTCGATCGCCTTCGAAGCAGCCGACATGTACGGACTTTCCAGCGGCACCACCACGCCCGGCGCCCCATGGTAGCTAATCAACTCCATCCGAATGCCGGGAGGGCAAAGCTTTTTGAGCATCGCCTCAAGTGACACGGCAACTTGGTGCGGATCTTGGTTCGGCACCAGACGGAAACTGAACTTGGCGCTGGCGCGGGCCGGCAGCACCGTCTTCTGCCCTTCCCCCTGGTAACCGCTCGTCAGGCCGTTGACGTCGAACGTCGGGCGAGCCCAGCGGCGTTCGAGCGTGGTGTAGCCCTCCTCGCCGGTGACTCCTTCGACACCTAAAGAGCGCATGTATTCTTTCTCGTCGAACGGCAGCTTCTTCATGGCCTCGCGTTCGGCGGCCGAAATCGGCAGCACGTCGTCGTAAAAGCCGGGGAGCTGTACCTGGCCGCGCTCATTGATCAGCGCCGTGAGCATCCGCGCCAGCGCGTTGGCCGGGTTCGTCACAGCGCCGCCGAAGACGCCGGAATGCAAATCCTGGCTGGGCCCGGACAACTTCAGTTCGAAATACGCGATCCCCTTCAGCCCATACGTGATGGCCGGCTGCCCTGGGGCGTATTGGCTCGTGTCGCTGATCACGATCACGTCGCAGGCCAGCCGCTCATGGTTTTCGTCGATGAACTCTTTGAGATGAGCGCTACTGATCTCCTCTTCTCCTTCGATCAAATACTTGAGATTCAGCGGCAGCTTGCCGGCTGTCTTGATCCAGGCTTCGGCGCTCTTGATGTGCGTGAACATCTGCCCCTTGTCGTCGGTGGCGCCGCGGGCGTGAATGTTGCCATTGCGGACCGTCGGCTCGAAGGGGGGCGAAATCCACTCGTGAAGCGGATCCGGGGGCTGCACATCGTAGTGGCCGTAAACCAGCACCGTCGGAGCGCCGGCGACCGGGGCCGATTGGGCGTAGACGATCGGATGCCCCGCCGTCTCGACGATTTCGGACTGAAAGCCGAGCGATTGGAACTGTTTCAGCACCCACTGGGCCGCCGCGCGAATGTCCTGCTTGTGCTCGCTGATCGCGCTGACGCTGGGGATGCGGAGGAGCTCAAAAAGCTGACTCTCAAAGTCCTTGGCGTGCTCCGACAGGTAATCGTCGAGTGCTGGCATGCGTGCTTCCTGAAAAAAAGGGGCTCCGCGAGGCTGCCGCCGCTCTCGCCCCGCCGCGCATAGTGTCTGCAAATTGCTGGGTCTGAAGCCACAAAAAACCGTTCCCGCGCCGTCTGGAAAATATTTCCCGCGCGAACCGTTGGGCGTTAGTCCGGCGTCCAATATAATGGTTCCAGGCTGTGCCGCTACTGGGAAGACGGTGGGCCACGAGGGCAAACCACGCGATTTGCCCGCCGCCGCCCGAACCGGAGCGTGGTAGATTCAATGAGGGAGGAAGGACCGTGTCGCAACAAGCAGTCGCCACCGTCGAAGAGCCGCTGGCCGAGGTCGATCGCAAGCGCGCCGTTCGACAGGAAAAGAAACCGAAGCGGCAGCCACGCTACAACGTCGTGCTGCTCGACGACGATCATCACTCCTACGCCTACGTGATGGTCATGCTGCAAATGTTGTTTGGCCACCCTTTGGAAAAAGGGTATCAACTGGCCACCGAGGTCGACACCAGCGGTCGCGTCATCGTACTGACGACAACCCGCGAACACGCCGAATTGAAGCGCGACCAGATCCACGCTTTCGGCAAAGACGACCTGATCGCCGGCTGCCAAGGTTCGATGTCGAGCGTCATCGAACCCCTCAGCGACGACTGATCCGTTGCCGCTTTTGCGTCTCCTACTAAGTCGCGGTCGCGTCGCCGCGTCTAACGCTTTGTAGTACATTGTGTGCCACTGCTGGCTCGTCCAGCAGTGCTTCTCACTGAGAGCAATGCGTCTCTTTCGGGTCCGTTATTTTGCAAAGTCGATAGCGAGTCTTCATGCCTACCTTGCGAACGGTCACCCTCGGCTGCAAAGTAAATCAATACGAGACGCAGTTCGTGCGCGAAGGCTTGACGCGGATCGGGTATCGTGACGCCCTGGCGACCGAATCGGCCGATCTTTGCGTCGTGAACACTTGCACTGTCACGGCGGAAGGGGACGCCAAGAGCCGTCAGGCCATCCGCCGAATGGCCCGTCACAATCCGGGGGCGCGGATCGTGGTGATGGGCTGCTACGCCACCCGCGCGCCGGAGGAAGTGGCCGCCCTGCCGGGCGTGGTCGAGGTCGTTACCGATAAGCGCGAATTGCCGGACTGGCTGGCGCGCCACGGCGTGCGCGAAACGCCGACCGGCGTCTCCGGGCTCGAAGGGCATCAGCGCGCCTTCGTCAAAGTGCAAGACGGCTGCATGCTCAACTGCTCATTTTGCATCATTCCCGCGGTTCGCCCGAACCTGGTGAGCCGTCCCGTGGCGCACATCTTGAACGAAGTGCGCGGCCTCGTGCAGAGCGGCTTCCGCGAGATCGTGCTGACCGGCATTCACCTGGGGCACTACGGGGTTGACCTCAATCGCGGCCGCGCGAAGGCCGCCTGGTCGCGGCTTTCCGATCTGCTGGCCGAAATGGCGCAGCTCGACGGCGACTTTCGGATCCGTCTGTCGAGCATCGAAGCGACCGAAGTCACGCATGAACTAATCGCCGTGATGGCGGCGCATCCGCGGCGGGTTTGTCCCCATTTACATATTTCGATGCAGAGCGGCTCCGAGGCGGTGTTGCGACGCATGCGCCGCCGCTGGGGAGCGCGCCGCTTTGTCGATCGCTGTCTGCTCGTGCGAGAAAGGCTCGATCGGCCGGCGTTTTCGACCGATATCATCGTCGGTTTTCCGGGCGAGACCGACCTAGACTTTGCCGATACCTGCCGAGTTGCGGAAGAGATCGGCTTTTCGAAGATTCACGTCTTTCCGTTCAGTCCGCGGCGGACCACGGCGGCCGCCACGATGCCCGACCAGATCTCGGCCGAGGTGAAGGCCGCGCGATGCAAAGAGCTCACGGCGCTCGGCGAACGGCTTCGGGATCGTTACTACGACCAACTGCGCGGCAGCGCGTTGCAGGCGCTCGTCGAGGGGGGCGCGGCGCGACGCGCGGGATACGTCCTCGGCACAACCTGCCGTTACGCGGCGGTCGAATTGCCGGCCGAAGGCGCGCAGCTTGGCCATTTCTATGACGTTGTCCCGCTCCAGCGGATCGACGGACGATTGATCTGCCGGCGCGTGGAGGAGCCCGTCTCGCCATTTGGCCAGTCTGCCCCGAAAACGGTCGGTTGATATAATCGACGCATAGAGCCGCGGGGGGGCGGTCGCATTGCGGAGGCGCTGCGCCCAGCGGGAAAACTCGCTGCGCGACGTGCGTCTTGTCACTTTACCACGCTTCAGGAATCCGCCGCGTCAGGTCCTATTCGTATGGGCATCAAGTTCAAGTGCGAACATTGTCAGCGCACGCTCAACGTGAAGGATCACCTGGGAGGCAAGCGCGGCATTTGCCCCAGGTGCCAAGGAAAGATCGAAATTCCGCTGGCGTCAACCGTGATCGACGGCGCGGGAACGGTCGACTCGCTGGCGCCGCCAGCGCCACTGACGCCGCAATCTTCGCACGTCCCGCTTGACCCGATCGCCGAAGCGCCGCAGTTGAATTGGTATGTGGCGCCGCCGGGATCGATGACCAAGTATGGCCCTGCGCAGGGCGACCTGATGCGCTCATGGATTCGCGAGGGGCGCGTCAGTGGCGACTCGCTCGTCTGGCGCGAAGGATGGCCCCAATGGCGAGTGGCGGCGCAGGCCTTTCCCGAACTGAGCCAAGCGCCCGTCAACGTCGTCTTGCCGACGCCCAAAGCGCAACCCAGCTCGGCGCCCGCCCTTCCCTCCGCCGAGGTTGAAGATGACATCGAGGAGGCGTTCGATGGCACGATCCGTCCGCCGCATGGAGTCGACATCGGGGTCGACGATCTCGACGAGCCGCCGCCGCGAGCCGTAGCAGCAATTCGCACATCCGCAGCGTCGCCGAGAGACTTGATCGACAGTGAACCGATCCCGCAGGTTGGCGCCGCCGCGTTTGCCGCAATTGCGCCGATCGACGAAGATCTCGCTCCGCAACGTCGCCCGTCCGCTCGAACCACGGCGAGTTATCCGAGCGCCCGGCGCGAATCGATCAATGCGTTCCTCATCGCCGGTCTGTTCGTCACTTTTGTCGCGCTCGTGGCCGTGCTGATTTACCTGCTGACTAGCCAGTAGTCCTTTGGCAGGCTTCCTATGCTATTTCGTACGCCCGCGACGCCACTCCGGCTAACGCTTGGGACACTCGCCACAGACCGCTGGGGTCGTTGGCCCTCGGGAGGGCGTAAGCTACAATTCGGCGGTCCCGCGGCTTTTTCAATTTCTCCCGATTCTTTCCTCCCCACGTAGGAGTTGACACGATGTCCCACGCCATGCGACTGCCGGCCTGCTTGATCGTCACCGGAATTTTGACGGCCGGCGCCACGTTTGCTCCCGCCGTGCACTCCCAGGAGAAATCCGAGACTAAGCTGCCAAAAACATTCGTCATCGGCGACGCCTACAAAATGACCGCGCCCGAGGGCTGGGTAGCAAAGCAGCCGCGGACGAAGATTGTCGAGCATGAGTTCGCCGTGCCGGCCGTTAAAGGAGACGAACTCGATGGCCGCGTCACGGTAATGGGCGCCGGCGGCTCGGTCGAAGCTAATATCGAGCGCTGGCACAAGCAATTCACTCAGCCCGATGGATCGAACACCAAGGACAAGGCCAAGCTCGAAAAGAAAAAGATCGCCGGACAGGACGTGACGATCGTCGACATTTCCGGCACGTACATGGACAGCCCCGGCCCACAAGCGCCAGGCGTTGAGCGGAAAGACTACCGCATGCTGGCCGCCATCGTGCAGACCAAGAGCGGCAACGCGTTTATCAAATTTTACGGGCCTCAGAAGACCGTGACCGAGAACGCGTCCGCCTTCAACAAAATGCTCGAGAGCTTGCAAAGCAGCAAATAGAACTTACCGCCTCAGCCCATTTGAACGCGTCTCGCCGCTAGAGTCGCCGCGCCGCACGAACATGAAAATACAGCAGTTCCTCGATCATCACGGCGTGGGCGCCAATCCCTTTTCGGAAGAAGACGCGCAAACCGATCCGGTCTTCAAAGACCATTGCATTCTCAGCAACTATCACCCCAGTTGGGATAAAGTCTACGGAGACCCTTCCGAGCCCGCGACTTCGATCGTGTTCGGCGAAAAGGGATCAGGCAAGACGGCGCTGCGATTGCAGATTGCCCGTCGACTGACGGAATACAATCGCGAGCATCCCACCCAGCGGTTGTTCGTCATCGACTACGACGACTTCAATCCGTTTCTCGATTGCTTCAGCGATCGGCTTAGCGCCCGCGCGCGGCGCGACGGAAAATCGCTAGGGCAGTGGAAGCTGTGGGATCATATGGACGCGATCCTGTCGTTGGGCGTGACGCGGTTGGTCGACCGCATTCTCGATGGTCCGCGTCAGGGAAAAGAACTGCCGTCCGACGTCGGCCCGCTGGAAACGGCGAAGCTCGACAAACATCAGGCCCGCGACTTGCTGCTGCTGGCCGCCTGTTACGATCAATCGACGGCCGAAGCGCCGCGCCGCCGCTGGCGCCGGCTGCGCCGCAAGCTGCGTTTTCGCGCCTGGCGGGCCAAATGGCCGTTTGCGCTGGGCTTGCTGGTCACGCTGGCCGTGGTCGCGGCAGTAATCGCTTCGCAAAAATGGGACTGGCTGGAGAGCCCTTGGCCCTATTTGTTTGTCGTGGCCGGCTGGATTCCGTGGGCTGTCAATGCCGTGCGCTGGCTGTGGCGGGCGCGGCGCGTCTCGAAGCAATTGCGCGTTCTGAAGCGCGACGTCGGCCCGCTCACGCAAACGCTGATGAAATTCAACAAGGACCATTTGTCAGGTCAACCGCTGCCGGAGCGCGATCGGACCGACGACCGCTTCGAGCTGCTCGTTAAGTTTCAAGGCGTCCTGGCAGGGCTCGGCTTTACCGGCGTGGTGGTGCTGATCGATCGCGTCGACGAGCCGCACCTGGTCAACGGCTCTCCGGAACGAATGCGCGACTTGCTCTGGCCGCTGCTCGACAACAAGTTTCTCAAACATCCTGGCATTGGCTGCAAATTGTTATTGCCGGTCGAGTTGTCGTACTTCATCGATCGCGAAGACAGAGACTTTTACCAGCGAGCTCGCCTCGACAAACAGAACATGGTCCCTTCGTTGGAATGGACGGGCGAAGCGCTGTACGACGTCGCCAATGCTCGACTGAAGGCCTGCGCGCTCGACGGCCGCAATCCATCGCTGCGAGATTTGTTCGACGATTCGGTCGATGATCGGCGTTTGATCACGGCGCTGCGAAGTTTGCGCGTGCCGCGACACTTGTTCAAATTTCTCTATCGGGTCTTCGTCGCGCACTCGAACGCCTTCACCGACGATAATCCCTCTTGGAAGATTTCCGGCCCGACGTTCGAATCGGTGCTGGCGGTCTATCAGCGTGACCAGGACGCCTTCGACCGAGGGATGGGAGCGGGTTAGCAAGCGGCGCGTAAGCGCCAAAATCTTCGTCGACCCTCTGCCGAAGTGCGACGAATTTTGTTCCGCTCCTCTCGACCTCCTTCTTCTTAGCGATCCGCTTCGCCGGCTGTAACTCGCTGCGCCATAAGGCGCAACCGGTGTAATGAAAGACCGAAATCAAGGCGCCAGCGACCACGCGAAAACCGCCATTTTCTGGCCTTTACCTAGCCGGCGCTTCTCGGCAGAATACCGCCCTTGCCAATCACCCCCAGCGGGCGTGGTTGGCTGCGCCGCGCCCGGTCGGAGTGTCTCTCCGATCCGCGCGGGTTAAGGGATTAACCGCCAAATCAGCAAGGAGTGCTGCCCGTGGTCCATCAATCGCTGCGCCGCGCGTTCGCGGGTTTTTCGATCCTCGTGTTAGCGGCGACTTCGGCGCTGGCCCAAGCTCCTCGTCCAGCAGGCGCTCCGCAGCCGGGTGGAGGCGCTCCGCCAGCCGCCGCCAATCCGCCACCCGCCACCGCGGCGCCGTATTCCGCGCCGCGAGCCACGGGTGGACAACACCCGATGGGTGGCGTCGCGCTGATCGACTTGGGATTCATTCTCAAGAATCACGCAGGCTTCCAGCAGCGCAGCGAAGAATTTCGCCAGCAGTGGGAAGGGCGCGAAAACGACATCAAGGGAAAACAAGAAGCTCTCCGCAAACTGGCCTCGCAGTTGAACGAGTTCAACAAGGGGAGCGCTCAGTTCAAGCAG
>DASXPZ010000715.1:0-4467 GCA_036493275.1 Pirellulales bacterium | reverse complement strand
CGCGCTTTGAGACTGCGCGGCCAACTAGTGGACGCAAATCGGGTTGCCGCCGGTCGTAGGGCGTGAGGCATGGCAAAAGTTTTGAAGGAAGGTGAAGCATGACGGAGCGTCAAAAGTACGTCCTGCACTATTACTTCGAGTGGACGGGAGGCTGCCTTTGGTCCGGTTGCGACGCGTCCTCTCGTGATTTCGGAGTTGGGCCCCTCGACGAAGCAGACTTTCAGCTTCCATTGTCCTCCGAAATCCGCCAGCGTTGCCAGGAACTAGGCGAGTGGCACGATACGGCGCTCAACTGGGACTATCCGCCCGATCCGGGGCCGTGGCGTCAGCCGGAATGCGATCGATTCAATTCCGCGGCGCGAGCGCTTCTCGCCGATCTTCGCCAGGAATTGGGGGAGCAGTTTGAAATCATCGACAAGCAGGACGAGCTGGTGGAAGACCCGAATCTGGACGCCTTTTTGAAAAACCCGGATTGGGTAAGGCGATTGAATGGTTTCGCGCTGCCAAAAACACTGAGCTTCTTTCCGGACATGATTCTCTCCGGATATATTGGTGAAGGCCACTGTGCCTTTCCGGCTTCCCCATTAACGAAAGAATCCTCGATCGACCCACGTTAAGCCTCACGAAGTTCGAAATGGTCAAGGATCCACGAAACGCCGAGCTGCTAAAGGCTTGGAAGGAGCAGGAGCGCCAGAAGCTGATTGATTCGATTCCTATGGCGCACCATGACCTTCGAGACCTGTTCGACCATCTCGACAGAGAAGACGCGCCGAGTTGCGACCATACGCCGCGAGAGACGATTGCATTCTTGCAACATCGTGGTCTCGACGTAGAGCCCGTTCTCGCCTGGCTCCGCGAGTTTGGCGGTTACTGCGATTGCGAGGTTATTTATAACGTCGAAGAAAAGTTCGGCGAGATTGTCGGACGCGACGCTTGATCGGATTCAATGCTAGCGGGGAAGAGGTCATATGACGGGCCGCAGATCGAGCTCTTGAGTCTGCGGGAGGAAATCCGTCTCCTTCTGAAACGAGTCCAGATTCATTACTGCAACTGTCGTAAATAGTTCTGATCTGGCGACTCGAAATCGCTTGACAACCAACACAGTCGCTCATCCGGCTCGCCGCGCTCGCCACCTTCTCCCGGCGGGAGAAGGGCGTTAGGGCTCACCCTGCGTTTCGTACACTGAGCGGCGGCCAAAATCGGGCGCGTCGACGAAGAGGCCGTCGACTTCCATTTCGATCCAACGTTTTAACTCCGCCGCAGGGTCGCCTTGATAATCGTCGGCCAGAGTCTGCGGCTCCGGACGGAACGTGAAAGGAATGACTTTCAACCCGGCGGCCTGGGAGTCCGCAATCCACGAATTCGCCTTGATCAGACGATTCTGCTTGTCGCGCGGCAGGATCGCTTCTTTTGGCGGGCCGACGCCCCAGGCGTATTTGGCCACCTCGGTTAGTCCGGCCGGGGTCATCATATCGCCGTAGGTGAGCTTGCCTCCTTGCGCCGCAACGTCGGCTGGCGTCTCATTCGGCGCGCCAATGAGCTGCAAGAGACGACACTTCGTCTTGCCTGCGAGCTGCTTGAGGTTCGCGATTTCGAATGATTGAATAATGCACGGCTTGGCGTCGCTGGGATAACCACGACGTGCGAGTGTTTTCAACAAACGCTCTTCGATCGGTACCCCTTGCGCGGCGTGATGCGCGGAGCTTTTGATCTCGGGAATGATCCCGATCGGCCGCCCGAGCTGCTTGCTTTTGCGCTCGATGAGATCGAGATACTCATCGAAGGTCGGAACTTCATACAGACCGTCAAAGGCGTGGGCTCTGAGCTCGTTCGGCTCGCGGGCCCGCAGCGTTTTGATCTCGGCCAGCGTAAAATCGTGCGCGAACCAACCGACCAGTTCTTTGCCGTTGACTGTCATAGTGCGGCTGCGATCGGGGAATTTCTTTGCGACGTCGGTGGTCGTGCCGAGATCGAGATCGTGACGACAGATCAAGACTCCGTCCTTGGTGCAAACCAGGTCGGGCTCGATGTAGTCCGCCCCTTGATCGATCGCCAGTTCATAGGCGACCAACGTGTGCTCCGGCCGATAGGCGCTCGCGCCCCGATGGGCCACCACCAGCGGCGCCTCTACGGGGGACGCCGCCATCACGGCCTGTGCGATCGACGCCGTCGCAAACCACGCGAGTAAGGCCATCCCACACAAGCGACGTAGTATCGGCATGATTCACGCTCTCAGATGTTTTGTCGGGCGAGGCGCTTCCGCTCTTTCGATCGCCAGCGCGCTAACAAAATGCGATCGCGGAGCGCCAATTCTGCTCGCTCGCGCCGCGATTGCCAAGTGGGAGGGCAAGCCGTGGCCGTTTCGATACCGGCCAGAGCGCTAATGCAGCGTATCGGCTTCCATGGCGATCCGGGGAGGCGCCTTATACGCTTCGGCTTCTGAATGGCGGGACGAACGACGCTTCAGCCACAAGCTTAATCGGTCGAGATACAGGTAAACGACCGGCGTTGTGTAAAGCGTGAGAATCTGGCTGAAGATCAGCCCGCCGACGATGGCGATACCCAGCGGCTGACGCAACTCGGAGCCAGTGCCGGTTCCCAACGCCAGCGGAAGCCCTCCCAACAGCGCCGCCAGCGTGGTCATGGTGATCGGACGGAAACGCAGCACGCAAGCCTGAAAGATGGCCTCTTCGGGCGTCATGCCGCGGTTGCGTTCGGCGTCGAGAGCGAAGTCGATCATCATGATCGCGTTCTTCTTGACGATGCCAATCAACAGGATGATGCCGATCATCGCCATCACGGTCAGATCGGTCTTGCAAATCAGTAGCGCCAGCAGGGCTCCCACGCCTGCGGACGGCAGGGTCGAAAGAATCGTGATCGGGTGGATGTAGCTTTCGTAGAGCACGCCCAGGACGATGTACACCGTAACGAGCGCCGCCAAAATCAGAATGGGCTGGTTGGAGAGGGAATCTCGAAAGACGCCAGCCGTGCCGGAGAAGCTGCCTTGAATCGAGGGGGGCATATTCATCGATTCCATCAGTTGCTCTACCTGATTTACGGATTCTCCTAACGAGGCGCCTGGCGCCAAGTTGAAAGAAAACGTGACCGAAGGATATTGCCCTGAGTGGTTGACTGAGAGCGGCGTGGTCGAAGGTTCATATTTGCAAACGGCGCCCAACGGAATCTGCGCGCCATTCGCGCCTCGCAAATAGATATGCCTGAGCGATTCCGGATTTTCCCAGAGCGAGGGTTCCACGCCCAGCACCACGCGGTATTGATTGAGCGGCTTGTAGATCGTCGAGACCTGCCGTTGGCCGAAGGCGTCGTACAGCGTGTCGTCGATCGATTGCATCGAGATGCCCAATCGGGCGGCGGCTTCCCGATCGACGGTCAGATCGATCTTCAGGCCAAGGATTTGCTGATTGCTGTTGACGTCGGCCAGGGCGTCAAGCGATCGCATGGCCCTGAGTATTTTCGGTCCCCACAGATTCAAGTCTTCGAGGCTGTCGCTGCTGAGAGTGTACTGGTACTGCGCGCTGCTGGCGCGCCCTCCCACGCGCAGGTCCTGGACAGCTTGCAGCACAAGCGAGGCGCCCGCCACCTTGCTTAGCTTGCCGCGGAGTTGGGCGATGATCTGATCGGCTGTCGGAAGGCTGTTTGTCCCCTCGAGTCGTTGTCGCTCCTCAAGTGGTTTGAGGTTGACGAACATCCGCGCGGAATTCGACGATCCGCCGCCACCGCCACCGCCTCCGCCCCCCGTAAACGCGATTAGGCCCTCATCGACGTTGGGATTCTCGCTGACGATCGTGGCGTATCGCACCAGCAGTTTGCTGACCGATTGAAACGAGGCCCCCTGGTCGGCCTGGATCGATCCGCTCAGCCGGCCGGTGTCCTGCTGCGGAAAAAAACCTTTCGGCACGATCACATACAGATAGCCGGTCAGCGCCACGGTAGACAACATGACGAGCATCGTGATTCGACGATGGCGGATTCCCCAGGCCAGCGTCCGCGCGTACCAGCCCAGGATCCAGTCGAACATCCATTCGCTGGCTCGATACAATCTGCCGTGGCGGTCGCTGGCGTGCGGCTTGAGCATTGTGGCGCACATCATCGGCGTGGTGGTCAGCGAGACGACCATCGAGATGGCGATTGCGACCGAGATGGTGACGGCAAACTCGCGAAACAATCGGCCGACGATCCCTCCCATCAACAGGATAGGGATGAAGACCGCCACCAACGAAACACTGATCGAGAGGACCGTGAAGCCAATTTCCTTGGCGCCCAACAACGAAGCCTGCAGTGGCGACAATCCATCTTCCAGATGCCTGGCGATGTTCTCGATCACCACAATCGCGTCGTCGACGACGAACCCTGTGGCGATCGTCAGGGCCATCAGCGACAGGTTATCGATACTGTAACCGGCCAGGTACATCACGCCGAAGGTGCTGATCAACGAGACCGGCACGG
>DASXPZ010000714.1:0-5056 GCA_036493275.1 Pirellulales bacterium | reverse complement strand
GAAAGTCGCTGCCAAACTTGCACCACCTTTTGCTGAACTTTCATGAGGAACTCCTTGCACACGTGTGATGACAGCACAACGTAAGTGTCTGGAGTTCCTCTTTTTATCTACTCCTCCCAAGATCGCGCAATCCTATTTAGCTCACTCGCGCGAAGAAAGTGACAGGGCTATTCCACGACGACGTCAATGGTGTGCGCGCCATGAAACGCGTAGCCCGCCGGGTTCCAGTCCGCCGCGGCGGATAGCGGCTGCGAACGACCTTGGGCATCGGTGGCGCGGGCGAGAATCGTCTGCTTGCCCCGAGATAACTCCATTTCGATCGACCAGTGTTGCCATGCGTAAGGGCTTGCGGAGTGTTCGATCTTGGCGGCGCGCCAGGGCCCTTCGGGCGAGAGCGCCACGAGCACGGTTTCGATCTTGGCGCTGCCGTCGCCGAAAGCCACGCCGCGAATGGTCGTTTTGCCGGCGCGGAGTTTTTCTCCCGCTAGTGGCGAGAAGATCACGCTTTTGACGCGCATCCGCCAGTTGGCGTCGCTGTTGGTCAGAGTCGATGTGAACGGCGCGCCCGGTTTGAGGGGCTCCTTAGGCGTGCGATAGCGACCCACCTGATGGTAGTTGTTCGTTTCGCTCGCTTCGAGACGCAGGCGGCTGAGCCATTTGACGTGCATCGTGGCGTAGTAGCCGGGCGTGACCAAGCGCACCGGCCCGCCGTGCGCCGCAGGGAGCGGTTCGCCATTGAGCCCCAGAGCGAGCATCGATCGCGCAAGCGCGTCGTCGAGCGGGATGCTGTGCTCGAAATCAGGTTCGCCTGCTTTCGCCGGCGCGTCTTTTCCCTCGGCCGTCAAGAATTGGGCCTGTTCCCGCGGCTTGATCTTGAAATGCTCGAAGACTTTGGCAAGCGGGACGCCGGCGAAGCGGACGTTGCCCATCGCACCGGCCTCCCACTGCGCGCCTTTGGCCGGCGCCACGGCGGAGATGATCGCCCGACCGTTGCCGGAGCATTGCAGCACCATTTCGACTTCCACTTGCTCAAGCCCCGCCAAATCGTCGAGCGCGATTTCGGCGGGCCCGTCGCGCAGCCCGGCGATTTCAATCTTCCAGCCGGCGGCCGAAAGAGGCGCGAGTGTGCCAGCGCCCGCCATCGGTTGATTGCTGCGGACGAATAGGAGCGAAACCGGAGTGACGCGCGACTCGCGCAGTAGCGCCAGCGGCGTTTCGATCTCCGGCGGCTCTGCCAAGTGAACGACCAGACGCGCATCCTTGCCTGCGATCATCGTCGCCGCGGTGGGCTTTTCTGCTGACGGCGCGTCTGCCGCTGAGGTAATCGAGCGCGTGGCGAGGATCGAGCCGGCGGCCACCGCCGCGCCGGTCTGATGAAGAAAATGCCTGCGGTTTACATGTTTTTTGGACAGCGTAGAGAATCCAAAAATGGCGATGGAGTTTATGCGATGATCTCGCGGATCACTCGGCCGAAGACGTCGGTGAGCCGCGTGTCTCGCCCTTGATGAAAATAGGTCAGCTTTTCGTGATCCATTCCCATCAGCGCCAGCAGCGTGGCGTGAATATCGTGGAGATGGACTTTGTCTTTGACGGCCGCGAAGCCGAATTCGTCGGTCTCGCCGTACGAGACGCCTCCTCTCACGCCGCCGCCCGCCAGCCACATCGTGAAGCCGTACGGATTGTGATTGCGGCCAGGCGCCCCTTCTCCCTCGGCGAATGGCATCCGGCCAAATTCGCCTCCCCACAGAATCAGCGTGCTATCGAGCAGGCCTCGTCGTTCGAGATCGGTCAGCAAACCGGCAATCGGTCGATCGACTTCGGCGGCGTGGCGACCGTGATTCTTTTCGACGCTTTCGTGCGCGTCCCACGTTTCTTCTAGGTGGCCGCCGCCGCTGTAGAGTTGCACGAAGCGGACCCCGCGCTCCACCAGCCGCCGCGCGACCAGGCAATTCCGACCGAATTCGTCGGTCGGCTGCGCGCCGACGCCGTACAGGTCGAGCGTTTCCTGCGTTTCGCGCGCCAGGTCGACTGCCTCCGGCGCCTCGGCCTGCATGCGGAAGGCAAGCTCGTAGCTGGCGATCCGCGAGGCCAGCTCCGCGGCGCCGGGGCGGGCATCAAGGTGACGCTGGTTCAGTTCGGCCAGCAGGTCCAACTGGTCGCGCTGGATCGCCCGATCGACGTGCGCCGGGCCGCGCAAGTCGAGCACCGGGTCGCCGACCGGCCGAAAAAGAGTCCCCTGGAAGGAAGCCGGCATGAAGCCGCTTCCCCAGTTCGGCTGACCGCTGATCGGCCCGCCGCGTTTGTCCAAAATGACCACATAGCCCGGCAGATTCTGATTCTCGGTCCCCAACCCATACACTGCCCAACTACCGAGCGACGGTTTGCCGATCAACGTGCTGCCGGTGTTCATCGCCACCAGAGCCGAGCCGTGGGCGTGGCTATCGGTATGACAACTTTTGAGCATTGCCAGCTTGTCGGCGTGCTCTCGGACGAGCGGAAAATAATCCGAGATCATCTGGCCACTCTCGCCGCCGGGGCGAAACTCGCGCCAGGCGGGCGTCAGAAAGCCCATCTTGCGATTGCCGGAATTGGTAAAGGCTTTGTCGGGCGGAAGCGTCTTGCCGGCGTACTTTTTCAGCTCCGGTTTGTAATCGAATGTGTCGATGTGGCTCGGGCCGCCGTTCATCATCAAAAAGATGACGCTCTTGACCGGCGTTTTGAAGTGCGCGGGCTTCGGCGCCAACGGCCCCGTGGCGCTCTCCGCCGCCGCGCTTTCCGCCCCGCGGGCGTGGCGCGCAAAGAAACTGTCGCTTAGTAGCCCAGCCAGCGCTGTCCCGGCAAAGCCGGCGCCCATCTCCCAGACGAATTCTCGGCGCGTTTGCCCGCAGGGAAACAACCGCTGCGCGCGCGGCGGCAAAGAAGTCGCAGGCTGATCGGCAGAGATTATGAGGTGATTGTCGTTCGACATGGGGCGATTAATCGACGTAGATGAATTCGTTGAGATTGATCAGCACGTGGCACAGGGACGCCAGCGAGCGAGCGTCGGCCGTGGCGGGGTCTTGCGCCGCGTAGCGCTCGCGCTGCCGCGCTACGTGACTAGCTGCTGCCGCTCGTTCTTCGGCCGCCGGAGCGCGAGAGAGCGCCAACCACCACGCGAGTTCGATCCGGGCGTCGAGGTCGCCGCCGGCTTCTTTCGCCACGCGCCGCGCCAGGGCCTCGCTCTGCTCGTGGACGAATTCGTTGTTCAGGAGCGCCAGCGCCTGCGGCGCCACGGTCGATACATTCCGCTGCGCGCAGGGCTGCGTGGTGTCGGCGAAGTCGAAAATCGTCATCAGCGGCAAGAGCAACGACCGCTTCGTAAACATGTAGACGCTCCGCCGGCGCCGCTCTTCGGGGGGCGATTCCTTCCAGGCGTTTCCTTTCATCGAAAGCCCTTCGAGCGCGTCCTTCTCAGCTCGAGGGTAGAAGCCCTGCCCGCCCGCCTTGGGGTTCAACTCACCGCTGACCGAGAGCATGGCGTCGCGTAGCGCTTCGGCCTCGATCCGGCGCCGATTCGCGCGATACCAATGCTCATTGGCGAAATCGCGCGTAGCGTATTCTTGCGCTCGCGAATGGCGAGAATCCATCTGATAGGTGTTCGACAGCATGATCTGCTTGTGCATCCACTTGGTCCGCCAGCCATGCTTCACGAAATCATCGGCCAGCCAATCGAGCAATTCGGGATGCGTCGGCGCCGTCCCCATTACGCCAAAATTATCGGGCGTGCGGCAGAGCCCCTCGCCGAAATGATGCTGCCAGATCCGGTTGACCGCTAAGCGCGGCGCCAGCGGATTCGCCGGGTCGGCAATCCAGCGGGCAAGCTGCAAGCGGCGCTCGGTCGTCTTCGCTTCGGGACGCGGCGGCGCGATCTCGCGCTTCAATTGCGGGACCATCGAGAGAAAATTGACCGGGACGACGTCCCCTTCTCGCTTTGGATCGCCGCCGACCAGCAGCTTGACCACCGGCGCGTCGCGCCCCGCGTCGGTGTAGCCGAGCACCGGCCCTTCGGCGGCCTTGCCTCCGATAAAGAAATTGAGATAGGCGTAATAGTCCTTCTGCGAAATCGGATCGAACTTGTGGTCGTGACAGCGGGCGCATTTAATCGTCAGCCCTAGAAAGGCCGTGGCCGTGGCGTGGACCAGGTCGTCGAGTTGCTCGAACTTGTATTGCAGCGGATCGTTCGGCTCGTCGTCGAACGTGCCGACGCGCAGCAAGCCGGTCGCCGCCAGAGTTTGCTCGTTGGCGTCCGGAAGTTCGTCTCCGGCCAGTTGTTCGAGTACGAACCGGTCGTACGGCATGTCGTCATTCAACGAGCGAATGACCCAATCGCGGTAGCGCCATGATTCTTTCTTCTCGGCGTCTCGCTCGTAGCCATTGGTGTCGGCATAGCGGACGACATCCAACCAGTAGCGCGCCCAGCGTTCACCATAGCGCGGATCAGCGAGTAGTTGATCGAGTAGTTTTTCGTAGGCGTCAGGCGAAGGATCGGCGACAAACGCTCGCACCGCTTCCGGCGTGGGCGGAAGGCCGATCAGGTCAAAGCTGGCGCGGCGGATCAGCCGGGCCCGGTCGAGCGGCGGAGCTGGTTCGAAATCGTCGGCTTCCAAGCGGGCCAGAATGAAACGATCGATCGGCCCGCGGACCCAGGCCTCGTTTTTGACCTTCGGCGGCTCGATCGCCTTGATGGGCTGCACCGACCAGAGATCGGGCAATTTCTCTGCGGCTTTTGCAGGCTCGCTGGCCAGCCCTGTTAGCGTGGACGCCGCACAAATTAGAACGACGGCCCACTTCATGCAAATGCAAGACGGTCCCGCGGAAAACTGGCTTTCGTGGATCTCGAAGTTCAAAATGTGTGGATCGCAGTAAGTAAGCGGATTGATCATCGGCGGTGCTCGTGACGAAGCGGAGGAGCAAGCATATCGCCATACTCAGTCTATCCGACGGGCTAATCAGCTGCCATTGGATAGTGACTACGTCAATAACTTTGACAACTCCAGGAAACACGACCCTCTTCGTC
>DASXPZ010000713.1:0-4991 GCA_036493275.1 Pirellulales bacterium | reverse complement strand
GATTGAAGCAGCGTTTCAAAGATATCTTGCTCGAGACAAAGGTCGTTTCGCTTGCGGACAAGGGAGACTCGATCGAAGTCGTGCTCGAAAGCGCCGCGGGCCAGCGGACCGAACGTTTCAGCCGCGTACTGGTCTCGGTCGGCCGCAAGCCGAACAGCGCCGGGCTTGGCCTGGAGAACACGAAGGTCGAGCTCGACAAGCGCGGCTTTGTGCTGGTCGACCCCAAGCGACAGACGGCCGATCCGCGCATCTGGGCGATCGGTGACGTGGCGGGCGAACCGATGCTCGCGCACAAGGCGATGCACGAGGGCAAAACGGCCGTCGAAGCCCTGCTGGGAGAACCGGCTGAATTTCATCCGATGGCCATTCCGGCGGTCGTCTTCACCGATCCCGAGATCGCCTGGGCCGGCCTGACCGAAGATCAAGCGCAGAAAGAAAACCGCCAGGTCGAGATCGTCCGCTATCCGTGGGCCGCGATTGGTCGAGCCCAGGCGCTGGGCCGCACCGAGGGTTTGACCAAGCTGGTCGTCGACCCGGCGACGGAGCGAATCCTAGGGATTGGCATCACCGGAATCAACGCCGGCGATCTGATTAGCGAAGGAGTGCTGGCGATCGAGATGGGCTGCACCGTGCGCGACCTGACCGAGACAATTCATCCCCACCCCACGCTCAGCGAAACCGTGGGCGCCGCGGCCGACGTTTTCCTCGGGCTGGCCACCGAGATCTATCGACCCAAGCGCGAGCGACAAGAGGCATAGCATGGCCAGCGGCAGCGTCGCGGCGGATCTGTCGGCCCGGCACGAATTGATTACCGACCTATTCGTTCGTCACGCAAGCGACGAGCAGCTCCGGTTGAGCAATGAGCAAGTGGCTTTTTTCCATGAGAACGGCTACCTCGCCGGCGTGCGGATCCTGTCGGACGAACAAGTCGAGGCGCTGCGCGCGGAATTGACGCAGCTCTTCGATCCCAAACATCCCGGCAACCACCTGTTCTACGAATATCACTCGAACGAATCGACCACGCCGGACCGGGTGTTGTTTCACGCGCTTGGGGCGTGGCGCATCGCGCCGGGTTTTCACGATCTGCTTTGGAATCGCGCGTTCGTGGTGGCGGCCTCGCAGTTGCTCGATGGAGGCGTCCGATTCTGGCACGATCAATTGTTCTGTAAGCCGGCAAAGCACGGGGGCGTGGTCGCCTGGCATCAGGACTATTCGTATTGGACGCGCACCACGCCGATGGCCCATCTGACCTGTTGGATCGGGCTCGACGACGCCACGGCCGACAACGGCTGTCTGCAATACATCCCCGGCAGCCACCGCTGGGAGCTGTTGCCCGTCACGGGGCTGGCTGGCGGCATGGATTCGATCCGCGAAGTGCTGACGCCCGAACAGCTCGCGCAGTTCAAGCCGCGGGCGATCGAGCTGAAAAAGGGGGAGTGCGCGTTCCATCACCCGCTGATGATCCACGGCTCGTACGAAAACCGCACCGATCGTCCGCGCCGCGCCGTGGTGCTGAACGCCTTTCGCGACGGCGTCTGCTCCGGCTCGGACGACGAACTGCTGGGAGGCGTCCCGCCGATCCCCAAGGGCCAAAAAATGCAGGGGCGGTTCTTTCCGCTGCTGAGTTAGCGGCGAATTCAGGTTGAGAGCCGGCGAATCCCGTGGCGGCGGCGAGCTTCAGGGCGTAAAGGTTAACCTACTGTTTGAGAGAAAGCCTGCTTAGCGCTTTCGGGCTGGGTATGATGAGGTTCCTTCTGCAACCATCCAGTGCGCAAAAAGGAACACCATTATGGAGATTACCATCGCCGCTCTGTTGCTGTTTATGACGATCGGGCTCTTTGTTGTCGCGAGCGCAATCCTACGTGTCTCGCACGCTCTTGAGCAACTGAACAATAAAGTAGACGCTCAATTTGGGCGGCCTCCCGGCGCCAAGAATTCTGCAAATTAATCTCATACCTTCCTCTTTTCGCTCTGCCCGCGGTTGATCAGGTGATAAGCCTCACCCGCGACTCATTACTTGCCCGAAGTCTTCAGCCATTCCTGGATCACCCAGCCAACTTTCGCCAGGCTCAGCGCGGAGCAGTGCTGGGGCGTGTCCCCTTCGGTGTGCCAAAAAGGATAGGTGAAATCGATCACGTCGCAGACCGGGATCTTTGCCTTTTCGCACAGCGGCATGTGGTCGTCGTTGACCTTGTAGCCGATCCGCGGGACGAATTCGCGCACGCCGAGCTTTTTGGCGGTCGCCCAGATCGACTTCGTGACGTCGCGCGACGGCGGCCAGCCCATGCTGTTCTCTTCTTCGAGGATTTGCAGATCTTTGTCTCCCACCATATCGAGCACGGCGCCCATCCGATACTTATACGCCGGCGGCTTGTCCACGTATTGCTCAGCGAAATAAGTGGATCCGAGGAAATAGGCGTCGCGGTCGCTGAAGACGAATTCTTCGCCATCGAAGAAGACGAAATCGACGCCGAGCTTGCCCTGGTATTGCTTCATCACGGCGCCCAATTGCATCAGCAGCGCCACGCCGCTCGCGCCGTCGTTGGCGCCGATAAACCGCCCCTTGGGATTCACCGGGTCATTATCGGGAAAAGGGCGCGTGTCGTAATGCACGCCGAGCAAGATCCGCTCTTTCGCTTCGGGCCGCCACTGGACGATCAGGTTCGCCATCTCCACGGCGGCGCCGGTCTTGGGATGGGCGACGCGCCACGGCTGCACGAAGACTTTGGCGCCCAGCTTTTCGAAATAGGATTGCAGCATCGAGCGCTGTGCGACCATCGCGGCCGAGCCGCTTGGACGCGGCCCTGGCTCGCAGACCTGCTTCAGAAACGCGTAGGCCTGCTCACCATCGAACGGGATATCGGCCAGCTTGAGCTTCGAGGCGGGCGCGGCCGCCGCCGCTTCCCCGGTTCCGCCGCGGCGCGACGGGGCGTCGATCAGCACGATGTAGCCCACCACCAGGCAGCTAGCAACCGCCACGGCCGTCAGAAACCAGGTCTGGCCCGAGATTTTCTGCCCGGTCGCGTTGCCACGGCTGATTTTGGGCGCCGCTGTCATTTCAGGTTACCTGCCAAACAGCATGGGTTCTTGTGAGACCACTGCAATCGAGATCAATTCTACCCGAACCGGGGCGTTTCGCCTTGCCCAACTTCCCTTGGTCGCCCGCGGCGATCTCCCTATAATCCTTGCCCACTCAGGGGTTCTTTGTTGCGAATCGACCGGCGCAGCGGCAAGCGCTTGGCGCTGGCTGAAGGATAAATATCCCGATTCGCGGTCACAGAAGGAACGCGCGCATGATTCGGGTTCAAGAGATCCTCGATCTCCACGCCAGCACGACAGCCCTTTGGCATCGGCAAGAAGTCTGCAACATTTACCGCGATTTGTTGCAGGTGGTTTGCGAGCAGCACAAGTTCAACTTTCTGCTGTGGCACGAAGAAGACATCGCCCGCAGCCCCGACGTCAGCGACACTCGGATCGCCGAAGTCAAACGGGCGATCGATCGCTACAACCAGCAGCGGAACGATTGGATCGAGCGGATCGACATGTATCTGCTCGAGATGTTGAGCCGCGAAGGAATTACCCCTTGGGTCGACGCCCGGCAGAACACCGAGACTCCCGGCAGCGCGATGGACCGCCTTTCGATCATGTGCCTGCGGATCTATCACTTGCAGGAACAACTGGAGCGCGCCGACGCCACGGCCGAGCATATTGAAAAAGTGACCACGCGGCTGGGCATCTGCGAAACGCAGCGCTCCGACCTGGCGAACGGCCTGGCCGAGCTGCTGGCCGACATCGGCTGCGGCCGCAAGCGGCTGAAGGTCTATCGCCAACTGAAAATGTACAACGACCCGACGATGAATCCGTACCTGTACGGGGCGAAAAAAGTGGCTTAGGCCGGATGATTCACGCCCGCACTAACCCGAAGCGCTAGCGAGGGATCTGAAGCATTTTGGCCTCGCTTGCGCGTCGGGTTAGTGTTGAGAATGTGTCGTAATACTTCAGAGCGGTCAAAGAGCACGAGCAGACTCCGCAAGCATCATACAACGTCACGCGATCTCCGCTCAATCGGCTTTCGAATCCGAAGGGCGAAGTGAATATCCGCGGATCGCGATCGTATTATCTGCCGCCCAGCGAGATTTCTCGCCGGGAACCTTGCTGCCGCTGCATTCCATGCCGACGGCGACGTCGATCGTCCGGCCAGGTTCGAGGGTCGGCCGTCCCTTGGGGTCCTTCAAAAACCCTTTGAAGGTCGACGCGATCTCGACTTCGCTCCCATCGGGCGATAGGGCCATGCGAATCGTGTCGCTGGTCCCCAGCTTGAGGTCCTCGGTGATCTCGGTGACCCCGTTGCGATAGATGTACTCGGCCTTGTAGTTCGCCCTCTCGTGGCCGTTTTCGTCGAGGCGGCCGTAGTTGCTTTTGCCGTGCGAGACGACCTGCTTGAGGATGTTTTCGTCTCCGCCCAGCCCGCAAAAGCCGTAGAAAGTCTTCCGCAAGGTATTGTCGACGAACTCGAACTGCACCTCGCAATCGTCGCCGAGATCGACGCCGAAGTAGCAGTCATCATCGCGGCTCGGCACGAAGCCCGTTTCGGGATTCCGATCGACGTCCATGTAGGCGTAGAAGTAGCTGCGACCATCCGCGGCGTGCGTGCGGCCGACCTGGCCGGCGACCCGCGCGTAGAGATAAATGTGCTCGGAGTCGTGCGCGACCTTGAACTCCAGCAGATCGACGTCCGGCAGGTATTCCAGGTAAGGAACGAGGTCGCCACGACGATCGTCGACGCCGGTGATGTTTCGCCAGTCGTCGAAATTACCGTCGATCGTGATCTTGTTCGCTGCTTTCTGCGGCGTTTCGCCCGAGGCCGGGGGATCAGCAATCACCAACGCCTTGCCATCGGCGCGAATCGAAGAAGTGAATTCTCCGTCGATGGTAAATGTCACGCTCGGGTCGGCGCCGCCTACTAATTTGGCTCCGGCGCGATAGGCGGC
>DASXPZ010000712.1:0-2889 GCA_036493275.1 Pirellulales bacterium | reverse complement strand
CTGATTCGCGTCGCGCCCGGCCAAGGTCTTCATCACAGCCAGCAGCATGTCGGCCGATTCGCGCTCGCGCGAATCGATATCGTGCCAGACGCCATCGATCTGAAACCGCACGGTCGCCGCCGCCTGCGTGAAGTCCATCAGCGCTGCGTCAGCCCGGCGTAAGAGCATGTCCGCAATCAGGTGCTGCAACATCGCAAAGCCGGGGCTCTGCTTCGACATGAGCAGATTGGCCGCGTTGGTCCGCTCATCGACCGCGCCGCGGGGCTGAAACTCGACCGGCGGCGCCTCGTCCTTGCCGCGCTTTTCAGCCTGTATCTTCACGCCGAGCGGCTTCAACTGTTCCGACAACCAGAAACGAATGTGCTCCGACGTAAAGACCGTCTCTTCAGGCGGAGCGATCTGGTTGCGGTGCTTGACATAGGCCACCAGCGGGACAAGCCAGGCAATCAGCAACAACGGCATTCCCAGCCAGAACCAAGGGAGCAGCCAGAGCAGGACCTGGGCGGCGAGGAAGCTGAAAAACGCGATCAAGTTCCAACGCTTGTAATCGAGCTTAAGAGCAAATCCGTCCTGGCTCATCCAGTCGACGCCTCGCACCCAGAACAAGAATACCAGCCACGAGAGCAGGATCTTGATCCAATTGAGATAGAAGCCCGGTCCCAGCGGAAACTTGGTCACCGTATTGGGCGAGACCCCCGGAAACCCCTGGAAACGGCCGAAATCTTGCTGCTGCGCGTAGGCAGGCGCGGCAAAAGCGGCCAGGCAACAGACCGCCAGCAGCAGGATGAACAATCGTTGCATTACAGAATCCCAGGCGTGCGGACGCTGATACCCTTGAGCGCCATTTTCAAAGCGTCCACGTTCGGGGCCACCTCAAAGGCCGTGGCCCGATCGATCAGGTCTTTGTCGACCAGATCCTTCAAGCTCATCGTGAAGTCCTGCATCCCTTCCTTGGCGCACATCCGGATGGCGTCCCCCAGCTTTTCGTCCTCCTCTTCGAGGATCAATTTGCGCATCGTCGGGTTGAACGTCATGATCTCGACGGTCGGCACGCGCCCCACGCCCGGCTTGATCGAAGGGAGCAGCTTTTGGGCGACAATCCCCTTCATGTTCATCGCGATCGCGCTGCGGAGCGACTTGTGCATGGCCTGCGGAAACAAGTCGAGAATACGTCCGATGGTCGAGGGGGCGCTCGAGGCGTGGATCGTCCCGAACACCAAGTGGCCCGTTTCCGCGGCGTGAATTGCCGTCATGAACGTTTCTTCGTCGCGCATTTCGCCCACCAGCATCACGTCCGGGTCTTCGCGGACGGCGTGCTTCATGGCGATGCCGAAGTCCTTGACGTCCAGGCCGATCTCGCGCTGATTGATCAGGCACTTGTCTTCGGTGAAGACGAATTCGATCGGGTCTTCCAGCGTGAGAATGTGCTTGCGATAGTTCTGATTGATCCAGTTCAACATCGACGCGATCGTCGTGCTTTTGCCAGAACCGGTCACGCCGGCCAGCAGCACCATCCCCTGGTAATACTTGCACAGCTCGACCATGATCGGCGGCAGGAAAAGCCCGTCGAAGTCCGGGATCTTGTTGTTCACGCGCCGCGCCACCATGCCGATGTGGCCCAGTTGCTGCAGCAAGTTGACGCGGAACCGCCAGATGACGCCATCGACGTCAACGGTGTGAGCGAAGTCGGCTCCTCCCGTGTCGTCGAACACGCGGCGATTGCGTTCGTTCAAGAGCGGGATGCAGAGGCGGACCATTTCCTCGTCCATGATCGGCGCGCGGTTCATGGGACGCAACGTGCCGTTGACGCGGATAAACGGCGGGCGTTCCGCTTTGAGATGCAAGTCGCTGCCAGATAGCTTGACCAGCGCGCGGAACAACTTGTCGATCTCGTGGTCCTCGCGGACCTTGATGTATTTTTCGGTTCCGGCGACGGTGGCCATAAGGTCGCTACTCTTCCTGCAAATCCCTGCCGCGAAACGCTTAAGCGGCGCGTAGCCGCACGGGAATGCCCCGCGCAGCCATTATCTGCTTCGTCTGCTCGATGGTGTACTGGCCGAAGTGAAAAATTGTGGCAGCCAGCGCCGCGTCGGCATGCCCCTTGAGAATCGCGTCGGCCAGGTGATCCGGCTTTCCGGCGCCGCCGCTGGCGACCACCGGAATCGACACCGCCTGACTAACGGCCGCGGTGATTTCCAGATCATAGCCGTCGCGCGTGCCGTCGGCGTCCATGCTGGTGAGCACGATCTCGCCGGCGCCGAGCGCCTCGACCTGGCGGGCCCACGCGACGGCCTCCAGCCCCGTGCTGACCCGTCCGCCGTTAATATGTACCTCAAAGATCGTCCGTCCGTCGCGGACGACCCGTTTGGGGTCGATATTGACGACGATGCACTGACTGCCGAAGCGGCGGGCGGCGGCGCGGACGAACTCTGGATCTTTGGGAGCGGCCGAATTGATCGAAACTTTGTCGCAACCGGCGTTGAGCAGCTCGCGGATATCGTCGAGCGTCCGAATACCGCCACCGACGCACAGGGGCATGAAGATCACTTCGGCTGTGCGACGAACGACGTCGAGCATGATGGCCCGCCCTTCGTGACTGGCGCAGATGTCGAGAAAGACCAACTCGTCGGCGCCCTCGGCTTCATAGCGCGCGGCCACCTCGACCGGGTCGCCGGCGTCACGCAAATTGACGAAGTTGGTCCCCTTCACGACGCGACCTTGGTCAACGTCCAGGCAGGGAATGACGCGCTTGGCGAGCATACGACTGAGACCGCCGCTGTTCCGAAAGATGAGGGGGGCGCCCGGACGAATCCGGGCCAAAAGCCCCAAAACTGCACTGTAAGCCAGCTAGGGAGACTGGTCAACGGAGGGACCGCGGCGCCACCTGAG
>DASXPZ010000711.1:0-2036 GCA_036493275.1 Pirellulales bacterium | reverse complement strand
GGATGGGTCTCTCGAAATGCTGGCGAATCGTCACTTCGCACGGCGGCAGAGTCGAGATCGACAACCACCCCACAGGCGGCGCCTGCGTCACCATCCTCTTACCTTTTTAGTGCAGCGCTGCCGCGTCGGATCTGTTATATCGCGGCCGGTGAGTGAAAACTGGCGGAGACGTATTCTGTAGCCGGCCTCTGTGAGGCCGGTCTTCGTCGCATTTTCCGCGAAATCTCGGCCACAGAACTCTGCCATTCCTGCTACTCAAGCAGGGCGCCTTTTAAGCGAACATCGCGACCATTATGATTGTCTGGCCTTCGCCTTTGCGGCTCAACATCCTGCATATAGCTGACGCAACTGCGTCGCACAAAGAGGTTTTATGGGACTTGCAGTTTCTCGATTGGTGGACGCCCTTGAGCCTTCGGCCACGATCGCCATGGCCGGCAAGGCGCGGGCGCTCAAGGCGGAAGGCAAAACCGTTTACGATTTCAGCCTGGGCGAGCCCGACTTCAACACGCCGGAGCACATTTGCGCCGCGGCGGTGGCCGCCATGCAGAAGGGCCAAACGCATTACACGGCCGCCGGCGGCATCGCGGAGCTGAAGGCCGCCGTCGCCAAGTCGTACGCCGACCGCCATAAGTTGGAGTACAAGCCGGAGCAGGTCGTTGTTTCGTGCGGGGCGAAGCATGCGCTGCACAACGCCTTCACCGCGCTCTGCAATCCGGGGGACGAGGTGATCATCCCCGCGCCCTATTGGGTCAGCTACGCGGAGCAAGTTCGCCTGGCCAGCGGCGTGCCGGTGATTGTCGAGACGCAAGAAAGCGATGACTTCAAGCTCAGCCCTGCCCAGTTGAAGGCCGCCATCACGCCCAAGAGCAAGGCGCTGCTGATCTGCTCCCCCTCGAACCCAACCGGCAGCATGTACTCGCGCGAGGAGTTGGGATTGCTGGCCGACGTGGTGCTTGAAAAAGGGCTGACCGTAGTGGCTGACGAGATCTACGAACACCTGGTTTACGGCGACAACCAGTTCGCGAGCTTTCCCACGGTCCGGCCTGGTTTGCACGACGTGACGGTGCTCGTCAACGGCGTGAGCAAGTCGTACGCGATGACGGGCTGGCGAATCGGTTGGACGATGGCGCCGGCGAAGTTCTCGAAGGCGATCGACAATCTACAAAGCCAGGAGACCTCGAACCCGACGAGCATCAGCCAATACGCGGCGCTGGCCGCGCTCACCGGTCCGCAGGAATGCGTCGGGCAGATGCTGGTCGAATTCGCCCGCCGGCGCGAGTTCGTGCAAGAGCGCCTGGCGAAGATACCGGGCCTCTCTTGCACCAGGATGAGCGGCGCGTTCTACGCGTTCATCAACGTCAAAGCTCACCTGGGCCGCACGTACAACGGCGCGAAGGTCGACAATTCGTCCCAGTGGTGCCTGGAGTTACTCAGCCAGCAGAACGTGGCGACGGTGATGGGAAGCGCGTTCGGGGCCGAAGGCTACGCCCGGATTTCATTCGCCACGAGTTTGAAGAATCTGGAAGCAGGCCTCGACCGGATCGAGGCGTTTATCAAGACGAAGGCTTGAGGGCGGCCGAGTTCGTGAGCGGCTCGGCGCTAGCCGCCGGTGAATGTGCAGGTAGCGCCGAAACACGAAAAACCCGCGGCTAGCGCCGTGCGGCTCACAAAATGCGCGAGCGCGATCTCACCACGCTCGCGCTAAACTACAGATAGCGCTCCAGCACTCGCCGGCTGGCGGCGTCGAGCTTGCGGGTGTCGGGGGCCAGGTAGCGGGCGCCGGCGGCGTCGATCAGCATTGCTCCGTGAACGCCGATCCTGCGGACGTCGTCGTCGCTCTTCAACAGGAACGTCGTCTCGCCCCGGTCGGTGCGGACTTGCCACTGCGAAGGATCGCTGGTCGAAGAGACGCTCACGATGCGCTCGATGATCGGCATGAACTCGCGGCGCGCCAGCTCGTCGAGCAAGATCTTGCGAGTCCGCGGCGCCAGGTTCTCCACGTCCGCAATCCAAAGGACCTCGACCCCTTCGGAGTT
>DASXPZ010000710.1:0-6249 GCA_036493275.1 Pirellulales bacterium | reverse complement strand
CCCAACACACATGAACAAAACCCTACAGACAGAAAGTTCGGTTCGCCCTAGCATTCGGGGCACAACCGCGCCACCCATTTCGGCCGGCGGTCCGGTCGAGGCAATCAGCCAGTGGACCGATGAAGACCTGCTGGCCCGCTACTGTGCCTCAAGCGATCCGAAGGCGTTTGGTGTCCTCGTTCACCGTTATGAGCGAGAATTGTATAGCTATCTTCGCCGATATTTAGGTGACGCGGCGATGGCCGAAGACGCGTTCCAAGGAACATTTCTGCAAATCCACCTGAAATGCTCGCAATTCGAGGCCGGACGCAAATTTCGTCCCTGGCTTTACACAATTGCCACGAACCAAGCCATTGATGCGCAACGTAGAAATAAGCGACATAGGATGGTCAGCCTTGATCGGCGCCAGCAAAGCCAGTCCGATGAGGACCTGGGTTCGCTGTCCGAGTTGCTGGTAAGCAAGGAAGTTGGTCCTTATAAGGAAGCAGACGCCGAAGAACGTCGGCGCTGGATCCGAGACGCGGTGCAGGGTCTGCCTGAGCCGCTGAAAGGGGCCGTCAACCTGGTTTACTATCAAGGTCTGAAGTACCGCGAGGCCGCCGAGGCCTTGAAGGTGCCGGTCGGAACGGTCAAAAGCCGGCTCCATACCGCCATCACCAAACTGAACGACGCTTGGACCCGAGCGCAACCGTCCGGAGAGCGCTAGACTGCGATGCGCGAGCAACTGCTAGGTTACTTACTGGGCGCACTGGACCCTGCAGAGCAGGCCGCGGTTGAAGCGCGCCTGGCCGAGGATCCGCAAATGCGCCGCGAGTTGGACCAGTTACGAGCCAACATGGCGCCGCTCGACGATTCGGACGAAGACGAAGAAAACGAGCTCGATCCGCCGCCTGATTTGGGAACGCGGACATTTCGATTCGTTCGCAATCACGCCAATTGGAGCGCCGTCGGACAGGGCTCGTTCGGACAGGGCCCAGCTTCGAACTGGCGCGCCCCAGATTACATTATCGCCGCCGGGATCTTTCTGGCGGCCACCATGCTGGTTTTTCCGGCCGTCCACCGCAGCCGTGTCGACGCGCGCGTTGCCGTCTGCCAAAACCACTTGCGGGTTGTCGGCGTCGGCCTCAGTCAATACGCAATCATCTTTCGTTACTTTCCCTACGTGCCACCTTCCGGCCGTTTTGCCGCCTGCGGCATCTTTGCTCCCATCCTGCAGCAGCACGGGCTGATTCCAGACGCGTCGGTATTGATCTGCCCTGATTCGACAATGGCTGAGAATCGCGCGTTCCGCATCCCCAGCTTGGACGATCTGCGACTGGCTGACACGGAGACCTTGCAGCAGCTTCATCGCTTCATGGCCGGCAGCTATGGCTACCATCCGGGCCATATCGAGAATAATCGCTACGTTCCCACCAGGTTGGCCGCGCGAGATTCTTTCGTCATGTTGGCCGACGCGGTGGACGAGCTAGGCTCGGATGGCACGGCCAATCACGGCCATCGCGGGCAGAATGTCCTCTGCCAGAGCGGCCGAGTCGTGTTCCTCATCAAGCCGCGACTGCTCGATAACGGCGACAACATCTACGTCAGCGATTATGGCGCCCGTGGCGCAGGGCGCGGGGAAAACGATTGCTCGGTCAGCAGTAGCCCCATCTCGCCGATCGCTCTGCCGGTCACCGTCGACCGCTAGTTTTTGTGCAGTGCTGCCACACTGGCGACAAAATCATCTTTCCCATCTTTGTCCGGTTAGTCTGGTAATAGATGGGTAATTCTGCATTCTCCTTTTGTTGAGACCGGTGGTGGCTCTTGCTCTCGGCTGCTCGGGGCGATGATGCATTTTCGCCTCGTTCAGGTTGCGCCGTTTCAACCGGTCATCTGTTGTTCCGGACGCCGTTCGGAAGACGTTTTCGATTGCGCAAGAGCTACCGGCCTATCGGCTTAGCTCAATCTCACGGACCGATCTCGTGGCCTTGCCTGGGAGCCCGGCGCCGGCTTTGCTTTAATGGCGTCCGACATCCTTGGGCTGGCGTCGGCTTCGCATCATGATTTTCATCTCCTGTGGGTAAGAAGGCTTCATGCAAGCTCGCGATTTGGTTGAGTTGGCGGCGCTGGCCACGCTGCATGGCCCATTGCTGATCGGCAGCGAGGCCCCGCTGCCGCAAGCCGGTCTCGAACGCTATTGGTCCGCGTCGAAATGTCGGCTGGAGCGCTGGGGCCGCGCCATCAAAGCGGCGCACGAATTCGTCGGTCCCCATGCGACGCAGCAACGACGCCAAAACTGCGCGCTATTGGAAGAAGTGCTGACAGGTGAAGTCTTGGCGCGGGTCTGGACCGCCGTGCTGGTCGCCCACGATCGCCATACCGGGTCGGACACCGGCGCCATCGCCCGCAGCGTGCTCGACGGTCAATTGGAAGCGCAGAACCGGGCGATGGCGATGCTGGTGCGGGGCTCGGTGGTCGGCCGCCAGCACGCGATCTATCTCAACCGGCTGCGTCGACGGACCGAGTCATGGTCCGATCTGCTGGTTGGCAATCTCGACACGCGCGAAGACGTCAGCGAGTTCGGCAGTGACGCCGAGCGGACGCGGCAATTCACACTCGATTATCAAACGACCGATCGCCACGGCTGGCCTCTTCTGCTCGCGTCGTTGCGCGCGAGCTTCTCGACGCTGGAACTCCCGAGTCCCAACCCCGACCTCAATTCCGAGATCGGCGCCAGCGTGCTTTCGTTCTTTCAGCCCGAATTGTTCGACTCGACCGGCCTGTTGCGTTCGCTGTGGATGGCTCGCTTGCAGCAGACGACGGATGAAACGCAAGGCTTGCTAGACGAGTTGTTCGCCGTCGACGACGAACCCGGTCCCACGCACTCCGCCCCGCGCCGCCGGTTCTAAAACCTGATGGAAGCGCCCCCGCGGCGCCAGCGACGCTAGCAGATTCGTGGCGGAAAAGAACGCACTTTTCCTGACTTCCTCCCCGGACCGATGTTGCTCCGCATTCCAGGTCGGTGGTACCCTACCGGCGCTTTGGGGGAGCTAGCTCATCTATTGGCGTCGAACGACGCGTGGACGATCTAGGACATTTGCAAGGATGCAATTCGCGCGTGGACGATCGCTGCGATCGATCGCCGGGCGCCAATTGGCCTGAATGGAGTCGGGCTGTTCTCTCAGCGAGACCGCCCTGTTGTCGGCGATTTTTCCCGTCCCGCGTTTGATCTTTGTGAGATCGCTATGCACGCGCACGCCTGTTGGGTTGTCCGAGTCTCGCTTCTGTCGCTGGCCATGTTTGCCGCGACCGCGTCGCCGGCTTGGGGTCAGAGCACGTTGAAGCTCAAGGTCAGCGCGGGCGAGCCGCAATGGATCTGGTCCAACAACCAAGCCAAAGACAGCGTGACGCGCGGCGTGATTTATTTCCGCAAGACGTTCGACGTCTCGAATTTCGAGCAGGCGCGCGTGCAGATTACCTGCGACGACCGCTACGAGCTGTACGTCAATGGTCGCACGGTTGGCTCCGGCGCCGACTGGAAAAACATGCAGACCTTCGACATCCAAAAGCTGTTGCAGAACGGCCGCAACGTGGTCGCCGTCAAAGCGGAAAACACGACCGGCGCCACCGCCGGCCTGGTCGGACGAGTGATCGTCAAGCAAAAGAGCGGGACCGAGCTTTCTTACTCCAGCGACACGACCTGGAAAGCCGCCGACAAAGAAGCCAACGGCTGGGAAAAGCTCAACTTCAACGATTCGAATTGGGACAGCGCGCAGAGCTTTGGCGAGTTCGGCCAGACGCAACCGTGGGGAGACAAAGTCTCGACGCCCGACGGCGCGCAGGCGACCCGCTTCACCATCGCGTCTGAATTTCGCGTGGAACGGGTACTAGGCCCCACCGCCACCAAAAGCCTGATCGCCATGACGTTCAACGAATTCGGCGAAATCCTCGCCTCCCGCGAAGGGGGACCGCTGTTGGTCATCTCGGACGCGGACAAAGACGGCGTTCACGAAAAAGTCGACGTCTATTGCGACCAGGTCACCGGTTGTCAAGGAATCCTGGCTCTCAACGGCAGCGTGTTCGCCGTGGGCGAAGGACCCGAAGGAACCGGCATGTACCGGCTGGCCGATGAGGACCGTGATCATCGCGCCGAGAGCGTCAATCTGATCTTCAAGTTCAAGCAGGGCATGGGCGAGCATGGCCCGCATGCGCCGGTGCTCGGCCCGGACGGGCTGATCTATCTGATTATCGGCAACCATTCCCATTGCCTGACCGAGCCCGATCCGAACAGCCCCCACCATCATTGGTACGAAGGGGATCTGGTTCAACCGAAGTACGAAGACGCCGGGGGCCACGCGGTGGGGATCAAAGCGCCGGGCGGGATTGTGTTGCGGACCGACATCGACGGCAGCTTCGTGCAGACGTTTGCCGGAGGATTCCGCAACGCCTACGACATCGCCTTCAATCGCCAGGGAGATCTGTTCACATTCGACTCCGACATGGAATGGGACGAAGGGCTCCCTTGGTTGCGCCCCACGCGAGTTCATCACGTCACGGCGGGCGCCGAGTTCGGTTGGCGCAGCGGCTGGTCCGTCTGGCCCGATTATTTCTACGACAGTCTCCCACCGACTTTGAACGTGGGGAAAGGGTCGCCCACCGGATTGGTGTTCTACAACCACTACAAGATGCCGGCGCGCTATCACAATACGATGTTCGCTTGCGACTGGGCACAAGGGCGGATTTTGTCCGTGAAGTTCAAACAGGCTGGGGGTTCGTACTCGGCCACCAGCGAAGTATTTCTTGAAGGGCGCCCGCTGAACGTCACCGATATCGAAGTTGCGCCGGACGGCTGGCTCTATTTCTGCACCGGCGGCCGCGGCACCGATGGCGGGATTTACCGCATCGTGTGGACGGGCAAATCTCCGCCGCGCGGACCGTTCACCGGCGCCGTCGCCGCCATTCGCCAACCCCAGCTCGATAGCGCCTGGAGCCGTCAGGAAATCGCCACCATCCAGCAACTACTGGGAGCGGAATGGGACAAGCAACTGGTGGGCATGGCCGAAAACGTCAAGAATCTGCCGGACGATCGAGCCCGCGCGCTCGACATGATGCAGCTCTTTGGACCTTTTCCGACTTCGCAACTTCTGGTGAAGCTGGCGAAGGACAAGAGTCCGGAAGTGCGCGGCAAAGCAGCCTATCTGATGGGTCTGCACGCCGATGAAACGACCGACGCGGCGCTGATCACGATGTTCGGAGATTCCGATCCGATGATTCGCCGCATCGCTTGCGAATCGATCGTCCGCGGCGCTCGCGAAATCCCGGTGGCAAAGCTGCTGCCACTGTTGGCGGATCCAAACCGTTATGTTTCTTGGGCCGCCAGCCGAGCGATTCAATCGCTGCCGCTGGAACAATGGCGGCACGCGGTGCTGACGTCGAGCAACATCCGCGTCTTTTTGGTCGGATCGGCGGCGTTGTTGGCCATGGACAATGAACGAGAGACCTGCCTGAAGGTGCTGACGCGCGTCTCGCCGCTGATGAAAAATAAGATCAGCGACGCCGACTTTATCGACGTGCTGCGGCTGGCCCAGATTGCGCTCCACCGCGGCTCGCTCGGCGCCGCCGATGCGCCGGAGTTGTGCGCGCAATTGGTCTTGGAATATCCCTCGTCGGATCAAACGATCAATCGAGAACTGATGCGACTGCTGGCCCACCTGCAACAGTCGGAGATCATTCCGCGGATGTTGCTGGAAGTGCACAGCAAACTGCCGCTGCCGGATCGCTTGCACGCCGCCATGTACTCTCGTTTTATCGAGTCGGGCTGGACCACCGATCAGAAACTGTCGCTCTTGGAGTTTTACGAACAGAGTCGCCCGCTCCCTGGCGGACATAGCTACGGCTTGTACTTGGACAACTTCGGCCGCGACTTTGCCGCCAAGTTTACCGATGAAGAGCGACGCGAACTGCTGGCCCAGGGACACCGCGCGCCGGCCGCGGCGCTGGCCGTGCTCGTGAAACTACCGGAAGACCCGGGCGAAAAGATGATTGGCCAACTCATCGAACTCGACGGACGACTGCAAGACATGACCACGCCGGCCGCGACAACGCTGCGGACCGGCATCGTGGCTATTCTCGGCCGTAGCCGCGCTGCGGCGGCCATGGCGTTCCTGCGCGAGCGCTTCGAAAAAGAACCGAACCGCCGCGGCGAAATCGTCATGGGCCTGGCGCAGGATCCGACAAACGAAAACTGGCCGCTGCTGGTGCGAGCCTTGC
>DASXPZ010000709.1:0-3573 GCA_036493275.1 Pirellulales bacterium | reverse complement strand
TTGCCGAAGAGTACGACGCGGCGCGCGGCGTGGTGTCGCTGATTGAACAGACGCCGGTGCGGCCCGAGCGCCTCGATCCGGCGACCGAAGAGCGGGACTCGCCGGAAATTCGTTTCTTCAAATCCAATAATCCTGGCTATGCGCGCGGCGATTTTCTGGCGTGCCTCTCCTTTTTTACGCGCGAGAACCTCACGCCACTCGGCCGCCGCCTGGTGGAGGGACGTTGAGCCTGCCTGCGATGAGCAAACGGAAATCGACACGACCATGAGCCGTACGAATTGGAACGCGGAAGCGACGCGCGTGGCGAACTTCCTTGTCGCCCAGGGCTTCGACGCCCCGCGCGGCGCCCTGCTGTGGCGAGACCGACTGCTGGTCGCCTTCGGCCACGATGGCTATTCGCATAATGGCGCGTCAGGCGTGGTGTCTGAAGCAGTCAAGGCGTTTGTCGCTGAAGAAGAGGACGCCGAGGAGCTCGGGTTCGGCGTCGGCGATATTCCCGACGGCAAACCAGGCTATACCTGGGTATTGGTCATTTGCTTGAACGCCCCGCTGGCGGAGCACGAAGAGATTCGCTCCGACCTGGAAGACGAAATGTGGGCAGCATGGCGCGCGGCGATGGGGGGCGAGCTCTCGTTCCAGCGCCGCCCGGAAACGCAAGCCGCCATGACGGCCGCGCTCGAAGAACTGGCCCCGCCGCAGGGCAATTAGCGGGCTGGAATTTCCCGCCTTTGCAGATTCTCTCGACGCCCCAATGCGATTCGATTTTTTTTGCGCAACTTTAAAACAATTCACTAAAACGGCACGCAATATGCGGGTTCAGGCTCTAGAAGCTTGCCGCTTGGCGGTTCGTACCCGGAGCGTTATTACACGGTTGAGTCCGAACGATGATGGTGGCGCTTAATAGGGAGGGTTCGTGCTATGTCAACCACACAGATGGATGCCCCGTTTCTTGCTCCCATCGAAAAGCCCACAGGGCTAACGATGAAAGTGGCGTACGCACTGACGCGGCGACAGTTCGGCAAAGTGCTGACGCCGTTGAAAGTGGCTTACTCGCGATTGCCGGCCGCTTTTAGTTTGTTCACGTCAAAAATCGGCAAGCTCGACAAAAAGCTGACGCTGCCGCCGGAAACGGCGATGCTTGTTCGCGAGCGAGTGGCCCAAATCAATGTTTGTTCGTTCTGCGTCGACATCGGACGATCGATCGCCATTGGAGCGTCGATGAATGAAGCCAAGTTCGATGCCCTGGCCGACTACCGGACGAGCCCACTGTTTACAGAAGCGGAGCGAGCCGCGCTCGACTACGTGACGGAGTTGACCAGAGACAAACAGGTGAACGCCGAGACGTTTCAACGAATGGCCAGCTACTTTTCCGAGCGCGAGATCTGCGAGATCGTGTGGCTTGTGGCCAGCGAGCACTTTTACAACATGACCAACATCGGCCTGAACATTCATTCCGACATGCTCTGCGATATCCGCAAACAGAGAAAATCTGCTGACAAAGCGGTGCTTTGACGCTTCCTACCACAAGCGCAACGCGGTTGTCTCCGGTCGTCCGCGGCAAGCTCGGGAAAACGAGCGAAAGCCGCCGGAAATGCAGATCCCGTTTCGATGTCCGAAAACGGCCAGCCTCTTCGTCTGTCGCCGCTACAATTTGGGCATGACCATCGATGACGACGTTTGCTATCGAGCCCTGATCGCGCGAGACGTCCGCTTCGACGGCGTGTTTTTCGTCGGTGTGAAGACGACCGGTATCTATTGTCGGCCGGTTTGCACGGCAAAAACTCCCGGACGAAAAAGCTGCCGATTCTTCAGTAGCACGGCGCTCGCCGAACAAGCTGGCTTTCGGCCGTGTTTGCGTTGCCGCTCGGAACTCGCGCCGGGGCATGCTCCGGTCGATAGCGTGCGGACGATCGCCCGAGCCGCGGCGGCGCGAATCGAAGCCGGCGCGCTCGGCAATGGCGGCAGCCTCGAAGAGCTGGCCGCGAGTTTGGGGCTCAGCTCGCGTCAACTGCGCCGCTCGGTGCGAAAAGAGCTCGGCGTCTCGCCTGTTGAGCTCGCGCAAACGAATCGGTTATTGTTGGCCAAGCGGTTGATCGCCGAAACGCAACTTCCCATGACCCAGGTCGCGTTCGCGGCCGGGTTCGAAAGCGTGCGGCGGTTCAACGCCCTGTTCCGCAATCACTATCGGTTGACGCCCAGCACGCTGCGGCGTGCTTCGTCGAAGGAGATCAACGGCGATTCTTTGCGGCTGGTGCTGGCGTATCGTCCGCCATTCGATTGGAACGCGCTGTTGCGGTTCCTCGCGGCCCGCGCCATTCCTGGCGTGGAATGCTTGACAGGCGTCACGTATCAGCGCACTGTCGCCATCGGCAAATATCGTGGCTGGCTGGCGGTTTCACCGGTCGCCGATCGTCATCTGCTGGCGGTCAACCTCGCCACGGCGCTGGCGCCCGCGCTGCCTTCGATCCTGGCGAAGCTGCGAAACCTGTTCGATCTGGACGCCCGGCCGGACGTCATCGCCGGACACCTCGCGCAAGACCTGCTGCTGGCCCCGATGGCAAAGCGGCGGCCGGGGCTGCGCGCGCCAGGGGCCTTCGATTCGTTCGAACTCAGCGCGCGGGCCATCTTGGGGCAGCAAGTTTCTGTCCGCGGCGCGTCGACGCTGGCTGGCCGCCTGGCCGAGCGGTTTGGCGAACCGATCGAGACGCCGCTCGCTTGTTTGAATCGGATTGCGCCCACCGCCGAATCGCTTGCCGCGGCGCGCGGCGCTTCGCTGGCCGCGCTCGGTTTGCCAAGCGCTCGCGCGGAGAGTCTGCGGAACCTGGCGAGGTCCGTTGCGCGCGGAGAAATCGATCTCGAACCAGGAGTCGATCCGACCGCGGTCGTGGCTATGTTAACGGAGCTTCCCGGCATAGGACCCTGGACGGCTCAGTATATCGCGATGCGAGCCTTGCGATGGCCCGACGCCTTTCCGTCCGGTGACCTGGGATTGCTGAAAGCTACGCCGTGGAGGTCCGCCCGAGAGTTGGAGAGAGGCGCCGAGCGCTGGCGCCCCTGGCGGGCGTACGCGGCCATGCACCTGTGGGAAAGTCTCAAGTCAACTTCAAAAAAGACCGCTTCCAAATAGCCATTTTGAAATAACTGTCGGTTACATGAGGGAGAAACGACGATGACCACGACGACTTGCTATCGCTACTTCGATAGTCCGCTGGGCGAATTGTTTATTCAGGGGGACGGCGAGTTCTTAACCGGTCTTTACTTGCCGCGTCATAAGGGATGGCTCGGTCCCGACGCCGCATGGCGGCGCTCCGACGACTCGTTCGCCGCCGTGCGCGAGCAGTTCGACGAATACTTTGCGGGCCAGCGGCGCCAGTTCGACTTGTCGCTCCGCCCGAGCGGCACGCCGTTTCAACAACGCGTCTGGCAAGAGCTGTCGCGGATCCCGTTTGGCGCCACGATCACTTACGCCGAGCTGGCAAAACGCGTCGGCCAGCCGAACGCGACCCGCGCCGTGGGAAACGCCAACGGCCGCAACCCCATCTCGATCATCGTGCCATGCCACCGCGTGATCGG
>DASXPZ010000708.1:0-6621 GCA_036493275.1 Pirellulales bacterium | reverse complement strand
CGGGAGCGCGAGGCTCCTGCCGAGCAATTGGATCGCCGAAAACGCTTCCCTGCTCGGCGGGAGCCTCGCACTCCCGGTTATGGGCGGCGTAGAATAGAGCGAAGTGGCCGCGCAATTCTTTCTATCCGACTTTCATCTTTTTTGAATCCCGCGATCCGATGCGCTATGGCCAAATGTGAGGAAGGATATCTTTGCGACGTTTGCGGCGCCGACGTGGCCGAGATCGTCGACAGCGATCTCTACCTGCGGTACGTAATCGGCATGATCGATCCCGAGACGCTGCACACGACGCCTGAACGGCACATCGGCTGCAACCCGGCGCTCGCGCAGTTCATCGTCGATGACGACTTTCCGGCAGTAATCGTCGAAGGAGTTTTCGACAAGCGCACGCTCGATCCCGATTACGTTCGGGAACGCGAGACATTGGTCACGCGCGGCTGGCGGCGACTTCGCGAGGTAACCAGCCAAGAGGACGCAATTATCAATTATCCTCTTCCAGAAATTCGCGCCCGGAACGAACAACGCGCGCTGTAGATCCCGGATCGTCATTCACTGCGGGCAAACCTCCATGATTGCGGATATCTCAGCGCTGGTCGAAACCATTCCGCAGCTTCGCGGGCGCGGCGCCACGATTGCGCCGCTAGCCGGCGGGATCACGAATCGGAATTACCGCATTGAGGCCGAGGGAGAGGCCTTTGTGCTGCGAGTCGCCGGCGCGAACACTGGTCTGTTGGGCATCGATCGCGCACGGGAGCACGCCTGCGCGTTGGCGGCGGCCCGTGTGGGAGTGGGACCGGAGGTGATCGCTTTTCTGCCGGAGCACCCGGCGCTGCTCACTCGGTTTTGCGCCGGGACGGTGTTGAAGCCCGAGGACGCGGCGCGTGGCGACGTGCTGGCCCGGATCGTCGACTCGCTGCGGCTCGTCCATTGGGGCCCGGCGATACCTGGTGCGTTTTGCGGGTTCGAGACCAGTCGAAACTATCGGCGCCTGGTGGCAAAATTCGGTGTTTCGGCGCCGGCGGAGCTTGACCGAGCCTTGGCGGCGCTCGCCGAAATGGAACGGTCGCTCGGCCCATCTGGCCCTCCGCGTCCCTGCCATAACGATCTTCTTCCCAGCAACCTGATCGACGACGGCGGGCGAGTCTGGATCATCGATTGGGAATACGCCGCGATGGGAGATCCGTTTTTCGACCTGGGGAACTTAGCCGAAAATCACCTGCTTAACCCGGCGCAGGAGGCTGAGTTGTTGCGGCTCTACTTCGGCGCCGCGCGAGAGGACGATTTGCGGCGGCTGCGCGCGATGCGCGCCGTCAGCGCGCTCCGCGAGGCGACATGGGGCTACCTTCAGGCCGGCGTTTCGAAGTTAGAGTTCGACTTCCTGGGCTACGCCGCAGGCCATTTGAATCGCTGCTTAGAACTGGCCGACGCCGCATGACTAGCGATGAAGTTTCGCCAGGTATTGCTCAGATTCTAGAAGCCTGGAAATGATCAGCGCGGCGCGAACTACTCGTCTCCCGGCTTGCGCGGCAGCGCCGACGGATTGACTTCGCCCGGCTTGATTTCGATCTGGTCGAATTTGGCGTTTCCCGTCCCGCCGGCGAGGCCAATGGTGATGAGCGCCACGCGCGTGCGCGGGGGAACGATCAGCCTGGCCTGTTCGAGCGTCCAGGGAATTGTACCGGACCAGGGGCCGACGATCTCGCCGCCGACAGAGACGAAGTGCTCGTCGAATAATTGGATATTCACCGAGGGGCGTTCGGCAAGCGACAGGCCAGGGCCGGCGTTATCGAGCTTGACCCGAGCGGCGACTTCGATGGCTGGCGTTGTCCGCCCATCGAGACGGATGTGCTGCTTAACCTGGCTAGCGCGACCGGGGATCTTGTTCTGAAAGCGGATCACGCGCTTGCCATGCGGCGCGTCAGCCGCTGCGACGACTTCGCCCTGTTCGAGCGAATACCAGGGAGACTTCGGACCGACCGGAGCCTCGAAGCTTCCGTCGGATAATAATTCCGCCGCTGCCGGCGCGACAGCCGGTTTAGACGGTTCGCCCCGACTGAGCGAGACGCCAAGCATGACCGCAACAACAGGCAGTAGAAGCGCGATAGGGCCGACCGTGCGCATCATGTTCGGCCTCGGCGGATGGAGAGCCATCCCAAGCGGACTCTAGCGGAGCCGCGTGGCGGTTTCGATCAACACTGTTTGGACCGGCAGATGGGTCAGATCCCCTTCTTCACGGGTCTTAACCTGCGAGATGCGATCGACGACGTCCATTCCTTCGATCACTTCGCCGAACACACAGAAGCCGTAATGCTCTGCGGAAGGACCGCGATGATTCAGCTCGCCGTTGTCACCCAGATTGATAAAGAACTGGCCGGTCGAGCTTTCGATTCCATCCAGCGGGCGGGCCATGGCGATCGTGCCCCGCCGATTTTCCAGGCCGTTGTCGGCCTCATTGGTGATGCTGTAGCGGCTCGGCTTCTCTCTCAGGTCGGCGTTGTAGCCACCGCCCAGCAGAACGTAGCCTGGCTCGACCTGGTGGAAGATCGTTTCATTGTAGAACCCCGCTTCGACCTGCGCCAGGAAGTTGTCGACCGTGATTGGCGCTTTTTCGGCGTTCAAGCGGAGTTTGATCACGCCGAACTTGGTCCGCAGGCTCACGGTGGGGTTGGGATCATTCTGCATCGCGCTGCCGATCCGCTCCGGCCCGCTCTCCTGCGATTCCGTCTGCGCGACTGAGGTCGTTTCGGATTTGCCACAACCTGTCGCACAAGCCACGCCGGCCAACATCAGGCCAGCCACGATACGGCGCACGATGATCATGATCACTCTTCCTGATTACGTTTCCGAAAAGGCAAGTAAGTGTTGTATCGGGATATGGATTCAGGCGTCGCCACCTAAAATCCTCGCCGTCAGCGCAGCCTTGGCGCCCTGCTGGCGCCAAAATGCGAGCGGCGTATGATGCGCGTCGAGGATCGTTTTTCGCAAGGCCGATTCTCGAAGGCCCGACTGCTGTCGCATGCTGTCTCTTCATGCGCCTGCGCCGCTAGCGCGCAAAAGTTATGGGAGCAATGGAATAAATCCAGCGCGAAAGGGTCTGTCGCTCCTGTTGCCTGCAACTGCCGCCAGACGCGAGCCGGCGCCCTGGCGGCGTGAAGTCGGGCCGGCGCGGCAATTCGGGCGATTTGGACGACCTAACGCAACTCTCTGCTACAATAGCAATGGCCTCCCTCAGGGGACCCATTCGGCCGTTCTCGAGCCCGTTCGAAGGGATCACGTCGCGTGTTCAATCGCTGGTACACAATCGCCGTCGCGCTGTTTTGGATGGCGGCGATGGGCTGGCTCTTTCAACAAAAGCTGCTGCCTCCGTTGCTCGTGGGTGAACCGCCGAATTATCGCAAGATCCTCAGCGACGATTCGGCCGACAATCAACCGATCGCCTGGGACGTTTTTCTCAACGATCGCCTGCTCGGCAAGGCAACCACTCGCACCGAGCGGCAGAAGGAGCACGTCTCCGAGATTCATAGCACCGTGGTGCTGAACGACTTGCCGCTGCGCGAGATCGCGCCGGCGGTCTTCACGCTGGCCGGTAAATTGCTGGGAAGCGAATCGGGCCTCGCCGACTCGCGGATATCGATCGACGCCGAGAGCATGCTGCAGATCGATCCACTGGGGCATCCGGCCAACTTTCATTCGACCATCAAGTTGCGTCCTCCTTTGGGAGAAGCTGGGATGGGCTCTCCGTTGGCTGGGATGAACCTGACGCTTTCGATGCGGGGCCAGGTGAAGGCGGACCAGATGGAAATCAAAGTAAAATTCGGCGACTTCGAACGCCAGACCGAGATTTATCTGCCGACCGACGCGCTGATTGGCGACGTTCTGTCGCCGCCCAATTATCTGCCCGAGCTGCGAGTCGGCCAGACCTGGACGGTGCCGATCTACAGCCCTTTCCGCGACCCTCGCGAGCCGATGGAAGTGCTGCACGCCACCGTCGAGCGCAAAGAGTTGGTTCAATGGCGCGAAACGCTGGTCCCCACGCTGGTCGTGGCGTATCGTGGCGATCCGGGACGCGGCATGAGCAGCAACCAGACGGTCCGTGCGCAAGCCTGGGTCGACCATCACGGCCAGGTGATCAAGCAAGAAGTGGCGCTCCCTTCGGCCCGGCTACAGTTTGTGCGTAGCGCGCCGACTAAGTCCGGTTCGTCGAAGTCTGAGGCGTCGCCAGCGGAGTCCAGTGTGTCCAGTGGGCTGCCGGTTCGAAGTTCGTCAGAGAGCAAGACGGGACTGGCCCCTGCGGCCGACGCGGCTGCTGTGGACGAGTCCTCCGACGCCAGCGCCGCCAAGGGATTTTCTACAACCGCTCCGTAACCTAGAAACGATCCGCAGACCTGAGGCTGCAAGCAATCCTCTCCAACGGTAACCACCGCTTTTACCTCTCGAACACACACGAAAAGGCCAGGGACGAGTCCGCTCGATGATCGAGTTTCGCAACGTGAGTAGAACGTACGGTCGCAAATTGGCCGTCGCTGAACTGAATTTAACTGTCCGCGCCGGCGAGTTGTTCGCTTTTCTGGGGCCCAATGGGGCGGGTAAGACGACGTCGATCAAAATGCTGGTCGGCCTCCTCCGCCCCAGCAGCGGCGAAGTGCGCGTCTGCGGATTCGACGTCGTCCAGGAAAGCCAGCAAGCGAACAGCCTGCTCGGCTACATTCCGGACGAGCCCTATTTGTACGACAAGCTTTCGGGGCGCGAGTTCCTGCTGTTCGTCGCCGGGATGTTTGGATTGGCCAGTCGCGCGGCCGAGGAGCGGGTCGCGAGAGAGATCGCCCGCTTCGATCTGGCGTCGTTCGTCGACGACTTGTGCGAGAGCTATTCGCACGGCATGAAGCAGCGCGTGGCCCTGGCCGGCGCCTTGCTGCACGATCCCGAAGTGCTGGTGCTGGACGAGCCGACCGTAGGCCTCGATCCGCGCAGCGTGCGATTGATCAAAGACTTGCTGCGCACCCGCGCCTCTGCCGGCGCCACGGTCTTTATGTCGACCCACTCGTTGGCGATCGCCGAAGAGATCGCGGATCGGGTCGGGATCGTCCACCAGGGGCGGATGCGCTTCGTAGGCACGGTGAGTGAACTGCGCCAACAGTCTGAGCGAATGGGTCAGGCGTCGCTCGAACAGATGTTTTTGGAAATGACCGATGGCGCGTCGCCATCAACCGAATTGGCCCCCTCAGCCGGCGAGGGGCAATTGTGAGTAGCGTTCAAAGTCAGACTGTCGACCTCGACATGGCGGCGGCGGCGCAGCCACAACGAGCCAGTCTATTATCCCCGCCGGCGGAAGCGGCGCTGTTTCAGCTTCTGCGGCGTCAATTGCTAACCAACACGCTCCTTGACGCCCTGCGGCGTTCGCGCTTGCGCGTCTCGTTGGCCACGCTGCTGACGTTGTTTCTTTGGGCCGGGCTACTGGTGTTGTTTTACGCCGGCTTCGAATTCTTGGAAGACGCCATTCCGGAGCCCGCCACGCACGACGAGACAGTCCGCGTGGTCTATGGCATCTTCTTCGCTTCTCTGACGGTGATGCTGGTGATTTCGACGGCGATCATCGTCTACAGCGGCCTTTATCGCTCGGACGAGGCGACGTTTTTGCTCACAATGCCGCTTCGGGACGAGCGCGTTTTTCTGCACAAATTCCAGCAGGGGATGCTCTTCAGCAGTTGGGGTTTTTTGTTGCTCGGCAGCCCGATGCTGGTGGCCTACGGCATTGTGGCGCGGGCGCCTTGGTTCTATTACCTGGCGCTGTTTCCGTTCATGGCGGCGTTTGTGTATATCCCCGGCAGCTTGGGGGCGATCCTTTGCTTGTTGGTGGTGCGCTATCTGCCGAAAAATCGAATGCAAGCCTTGGTCGTCGGAGGAGGCTTTTCGGTAATCTGCGGTCTGTGGCTCGTCTGGTCGCTGTTCGTCAGTCGCAATAGCGAGTTACTTACGCCCGATTGGTTTCTGGAAATGATCAGCCGCCTGCGGTCGAGCGAGAACAGGTTGCTGCCAAGCTGGTGGTTGAGCACCGGCTTGTTGGAAGCGGCTCGCAGCGGCTGGGAGGATCAGCCGGAGCGGACTGCGCTGGTCGAAAGCGTGATGTTCCTCGCCGTGACCACCTCGAACGCGCTCGTTCTGCATCACCTGGCGGTCTGGATCGCCGGCTGGACCTATCGGGCCGGTTACAGCGCGCTGATCAGCGAACACTCCGCGCGGCGGCGATTGAACGTCGCTTGGATCGATCGCGCGGCGGAAAAATTGCTGAGCCCGCTGAATCCCAAGTTGCGGATGCTGATTATTAAAGACCTCCGCCTTTTCCGCCGCGATCCCGTCCAATGGACGCAGTTTCTGATATTTTTTGGACTGTTGGGACTCTACTTTCTCAACACCCGGCGTTTGAGTTACGACGTCAATTACACGGCGTGGGTCAATATGATCAGCTTTTTAAACCTGGCAGTGGTGGGGCTGATCCTCTCGACCTTCACCACCCGGTTTATTTTCCCGATGATCAGTCTCGAAGGGCGGCGGTTTTGGATTCTTGGCCGGCTGCCGGTCGGTCGCGATACAATCCTCTGGAGCAAATTCCTATTCGCGGCG
>DASXPZ010000707.1:0-3911 GCA_036493275.1 Pirellulales bacterium | reverse complement strand
ATTCCTTGAGAATGTCGTTCTGCAATGTGCCGCGGAGACGATTCCAGGCGACTCCTTGCCGCCGCGCCGTGGCCAGATAAAACGCCAGCACGATCGCCGCCGGGGCGTTGATCGTCATCGAAACCGACACGCCTCCCAGATCGATGCCGGCAAACAGCCGCTCGAAATCGTCGAGCGTGTCGACCGCCACGCCCAGCCGGCCCACTTCGCCGCGCGAGTTGGGGTGATCGCTGTCGAGGCCCATCAGCGTCGGCAGATCAAACGCGGTGCTGAGCCCGGTTTGACCTTTCTCCAACAGAAAGTGAAAGCGGGCGTTGGTCTCGGCGGGCGTGCCGAAGCCGGCGAACTGCCGCATCGTCCAGAGCCGGCCGCGATAAAGATTGGCGTGAATCCCGCGCGTGAAAGGATATTGCCCCGGATAGCCGATGTTCCGCTCAAACGCCTCGCTCGTCTCGTCGGGCAGGTAAAGGGGCGCGACTTCGGCGCCGCTGATCGTTGTCAGGCTGGTGTCGCGCTCGGGGGCCGCGGCCAGGGCTTCTTGAAAAGCCTCGCGCGCGGAAAGTTTGGCGTCTGTGACCATGAAGACTTGCTATTACGGGATGCGTTGCGGCAAAAAGTGGCGAGCTCCTCCTGCGCAGAACGGCCGCGCGGGCCACCACCTAAGTTTAGTGCACATGACGGAGCCAAGAAAGGTTGGCTCGGGAGGGTTGGCGGCTGGATGGGGCCGGATTCCTTCGATAAATCTGAAATTCGACCTTATATCAGAGCTGTATTGGTGGACCTGATCCCACTTGTTAAGTTCCTGGCGGCTTCACGACTTCCCAACTGGAGTGCCAAAGCGAGAATCCTACCCAAGCTAGCGCGGCGGCGCCTATGGTCAGCGTCGCCAGCAAAGTCAGCCAGACGACGGCGAAGCGCAGCGCCGGCAGATTTCGGAACGACGCGCCGCGGCTCGCCTCTTCCGGCGTTCGTCGACCAACGGCTCCGCGCAGCGCCACCGCGCTTTGAGCCGCGAGCAGAATCGCGACCGGCTGCCGGAAACATTCGGCCAGCGCCTGCCCGTATCGTTGAATCTCGGCAAGGCGTTCCTCGGACGGCGCGAGCAGAGAGGCTTGCGTCGAGGAGAGCATCTCCCACAGTTGGCCAAGGCCGGCCACGAAAAGGATCGCCGCAAGCCAGCGGCTCTCGTGATAGTAGTACTGAGGATGCTTGCGCCATTCGACGGGCTTCTCCGCGGAGTCCGCGCGGGCTTGCGCGGTAAATCGCCAGGCCATCGCCGTGGTGGCAAAGACCAGCAGGCCGGCGAGCACGCGCCAGGTGCTCAGCGGCCAAGATGCTTCGGCCTCGGCAATGGCGTTGGACGCCTGGGCGCCTCCCTCCTGGGCCAGCGAGTAGAGCGAATAGACGGCGACGCCCAAGACGCCAACGGTCAAGCAGCCGTGGATAGCCATTTGCCGGCCGGTGGCTGGCGATTTTTTTCCGAACTGCCGCGCCAAAAAGATCGCCAACGCGCCGGCGGAGCCGGTAACCACTCCGCGAAGAAGGAACTGCGATTGTCGCAGCGCCAAGTTCCGATCATTTTCGAAGACATCTTCTGGCCGCCGCAGATCGAGGACGCGCATCGCAAGTTGATCGAGGCTACCGGGCGCAAGAAAACGCCAGGCCGTAACCAGCGCAAGCGCCGCCGCCCCCAGCCAGATCGAGAATTCGATCGTCTTGCTGCTCCAAGCGCGCCTCGTCGGCCTGCCCATCAGCCGCGCGTTGCTCGACAGCGCCGTGATGAGCGCCACCGCAAACAGCACAAACAGAACTTTGGCTGAAAAGGAACGCGCCACGATCGAGCCGTCGCGCATCAGGAACTGATCCGGGTCTCGTTGCAAATAGTACGCCGGCAGCAGCAGCGCCACGGCCAGTCTCCAGCAGGTTTCGAAGCGTCCCGCCGAGCGCTCGTCGGCGGCCAAATCATGGCGCTGTCGAAACGCCTGCCAGATTTCCGCCGCTTCGATCAATAGTCCGGCCGTGACCCACACTACCGCGAAAGCAATCACTGCGTCCCAGAAGTCGCCTGCTTGGCCAGGCGCCGCCACGGCCAAGGCGGCGCCTGCGATCGTTAGATAAAGGTAAGGCCACGGCCACGGGGCGGGCGTCTCGGCGGCCGAGGTCAGGGAGGGCTCGCGGAGAGTGGAATTCGTCATCGGGGCATGTCAAAGTGAGGTCGGGCGAATGCGAAAGATGTGAGTGGTCGCGAGCATCGTACACTTTCTTGGCCTTGTGCGTGCAAAATCGTTGCGCGCCGTGGCCAGTTGTTTGCATCGGCCGATCCCGATATCATCGCCGACAATGCCTGATCTCGCAGAAATTCTGACCCGCTTCCGCCGGCGAGATCGTCGTGCGCTCGCAGAAATTCTCAGTCGGGTCGAAAATAGCGAAGACCTGTCGGCGCCAGAACTCCAGCCGACCGCCGAGACGGTTGGCGCAAAACGCGAACCCGCGCAAGTGGTGGGAATCACCGGTAGCGGCGGGGCCGGCAAAAGCACACTCGTTGGCGCCTTGGTCGAAGTGGTGCGCGGCTTCGGGCTGACCGTGGGCGTGCTGGCGTGCGATCCGCAGAGCCCTGTGACCGGGGGCGCGCTCTTGGGAGATCGGATTCGCGTCCGTTTCGAGCCGACGGACGAAGGAGTCTACTTTCGCAGCATGTCGACCCGCGGCGCTCCTGGCGGCGTTTCGGCCGCCACTGGCGCCGCGCTGGCCTGGCTGCAGGCTTTTGGTTTCGACCTGATTCTGATCGAGACTGTGGGGGTGGGGCAGGACCAGATCGCCGTCCGCGCGCTGGTCGACACGCTGGCCCTACTGGTGACTCCGAATAGCGGCGACGAGGTGCAGTGGGAAAAGGCGGGGTTGATCGAAGTGGCGGATCTGATTGTCGTCAACAAATCGGACCTGCCTGGCGCCGATCGTGTGCGGCAGCAGTTGATCTCCGCGCTGTCGTTGGGACCGCATGGCCAGCAACCGCCGGTGCTGAATGTCATTGCGGCGACCGGCCAAGGCGTGCCGGAACTTTGGCAAGCAATCTGCGAGAGATCCAAACGCTGAGCGATATTGCTCAGAACGTGAGCGGATCGCGCGGCGGCGAGGTTCGCGCGCCACCTCGGAGCTGTTTCGTTCATTTTCCTCGTCGGCTTGCCCGCGCTGCTTCCTGCGGCTGTTGCACGGGCGTTGGTAGCAGCGTCTCTTTGAATAGAACGCTCGAGTCGAAGATATCCGAGACGCGAATCGACGGTTGCGCGCCGCGCTGGCCAGCCGGTTCCTCGACTTCCTCCAGCGCAGCCCACGAAGGTCGGTAGCTGGCTGCCCCCTCAGTCATGCTGGGAGGGGCGCTAGGCGACTCCGCGCGAATCGAGCTCAGATCGAAGTGGTCGACCAGGTCTTGTGGGCAATGAATTGCAAACATCCAATCGGGGAGCCAATCAAAAACATCCGCAGTCGCGGTGGCCGGCAATCGAGGACTCTTGTCGCTGATCGCGCCGGCCGTCTCGCTGGCGTCGTTTCGACCTAGCACCTCGTCACACCACGCCTCGATCTCGGTGATTGGCTCCAGCGTGATCGGCGTCAATAAATCCGCCGCGCCGCTTGGGCGCAGAAACGCATTGAGCAGCAGCGGCCAACTTTCCAACGCACCGCTCGCCTGTCGCGACGTTGAGTTCCCGCCGCGCTTCGCGAGGACGATCGCCTGTTGGATCGGCGGCCGAAACTCGCTCCGCAACACGGGGTTCCGGCCCGGCGCCGAGATCAAAACGTCTTCAGGTCGAAAAGCGAGACTCTCATCCACCGGCAAATCGATGGTGAGCTTCACAACCTGTGAAGAGACGCTGTGGGGCGCCGCGAGTAAAAAACTCAGCGCCAAAATGGTC
>DASXPZ010000706.1:0-5158 GCA_036493275.1 Pirellulales bacterium | reverse complement strand
GGCTGGAGCGCGAGCTCGACGTGATCAACAAGCTCGGCTTCCCTAACTACTTTCTCATCGTGTGGGATTTTGTCCGCTTCGCTCGCGAGCGAAAGATCCCGGCCACGGCGCGTGGGTCGGGCGTGGGATCGCTGGTGGCGTTTGCGCTCCACCTGAGCCATGTTTGCCCGCTGAAATACGATTTGCTCTTCGAGCGCTTCCTGGACGTCAGCCGGCTCGAAGCGCCCGATATCGACATCGACTTCTGCAAAGATCGCCGGGTCGAGGTCATCCAATATGTCAAGGAGCGCTACGGCGACGAGAACGTCGCGCAGATCGGCACGTTCGGCACGCTGGCAGCGCGGGCGGCGATCCGCGACGTCGGCCGCGCGCTCGGCATGCCCATCCCGCGGGTCGACGCCATCGTGGCAATGGTGCCCGACACGTTGGGCATCGAGCTGGCCGAAGCGCTCGAAGCGAGCGAAGATCTGCGCAAGGCGCAGGAGAACGACCCGCAGATTCGCGAGTTGCTCAGCCTGGCGATGAAGGTCGAGGGGCTCGCGCGGAACGTCGGCACGCACGCCGCCGCCGTGGTCATTGCCGATCGGCCGCTGGTGGAATACGTGCCGCTCCAGCACGTGCAAGGCAAGGAAGAAGTCATCACGCAGTGGGCCATGGGAGACGTCGAGCGGGCCGGCCTGTTGAAGATGGACTTCTTGGGCCTGCGCAACCTGACGATCCTCTCGAAAGCGGTCGACTTGATCGAGCAAACGACTGGCCAGCGCGTCGATCCGTACGAGTTCCCGCTCGACGACGCCGAGACGTTTGCCCTGCTGTGCCGTGGCGAAACGAAGGGCATCTTTCAGTTGGAAAGCGGCGGCATTCGCGACTTGCTGCAAAAGATGAAGCCGGACCACTTCCGCGATATCATCGCCACCAACGCGCTTTATCGTCCCGGCCCGCTCGAAGGAGGCATGGTCGACGACTACATCCAGGTCAAGCACGGCCGCAAGAAGGCCGAGTACAAGCACCCGGTGATGGAAGACGTGCTGGGCGAGACGCACGGCGTGATGGTTTATCAAGAGCAGGTGATGCGGATCCTCAATCGGCTCGGCGGCATCGAGCTCTCGAGCGCGTATTCCTGCATCAAGGCGATCAGCAAGAAAAAGCTGGAGACGATCGCCAAGTTCCGCGAGCAGTTCGTCAAAGGCTCCGTCGAGCAAGGGCTGAAGCCGCGCGAAGCGGAAGACCTGTTCGGCATGATCGAGAAATTCGCCGGCTATGGCTTCAACAAAAGTCATTCAACGGCCTACGCCCTGATTGCCTACATGACGGCTTATCTGAAGGCCCACCATTCGGTCGAGTTCATGGCGGCGCTCCTCTCGGGCGACATCAACCAGCGCAACTTCAAGCGTAAGGACCAATTGGTCGAGCATTTGGAAGATTGCCGGCGGATGAACATCCCGGTGGTCTGGCCGAATGTGAATCTTTGCCACGGCGATTTTTTGGTGGGCGACGGCAAGATTCTGTTCGGCCTGGCCGCCATCAAAGGCTGCGGCATGCAGGCGGCCGAGGCAATCGCCGCGGAGCGCAAGGCGAATGGGCCGTATCGCGACCTGTTCGACTTCTGCGAACGGTTGGACCCAGGCACGGTCAACCGCGCGGCGATCGAGTCGCTGGTCAAGGCGGGAGCGTTCGACTTCACCGGCGCGCGCCGCGCGCAAAACGCCGTAGCGGTCGAAAAAGCCCTGCAATCCGGCGCGGCGGCGCTGGCTGATCGGCGATCGGGTCAAAAAGGACTGTTCGGCGATTTCGACGACGATGACGACTCGAAATCGACCGCCACCAGTTCTCTGCCCGACGTTCCCGAATGGCCGGAGCGCGAAAAGCTAATGGCCGAAAAGGAAGTCTTGGGCTTTTACCTTTCGAGCCATCCGCTGGCCGAGCACGAAGATACGATCCGCACGTATTGCTCGCATACGACGACCGAAGCGGCGGCGCTCGGCAACCGCACCGAGGTGATCTTGGGAGGCATTCTGGCTTCGATCAAATTCTCGAACACCAAAAATCCGCGCCCTGGCGTCACCAATACGAAGTACGCCATGTGGGATTTGGAAGACACCAGCGGCGTGATGCGCTGCATCCTCTGGCCGGAAGACTTTGCCAAGTATGGCGAGCTGGTAAAGGCCGACGCCGTGGTCGGCTTGCGCGGCACGATCGACAAACGCCCCGGCAGCGAAGAAGCGAACCTGATCGTGAATGAAATGTTTCCGCTGACTGAGTTGGCGGCTCGTTTCACGCGCGGCGTGCGCATCCGTTACGACGAAAAATCGCACGGCGAGCGCGGCTTGGATCAACTCAACGAAATCCTCCGCGGCTATCCCGGTAGCGCCGAGTTTCAACTGGTGCTCCGACTGACCGACGGCAGCCAGGTGACCTGCGAGTGCGACGGATTGAAGCTCGATCTCTGTCCTGAGCTCCGCCGCCGCGTCGACGATCTCTTGGGCCCCGGCAATCTGAAGCCCCTCCCGGCCAAGCTGCAACAAAGCGCAAATGGCAATGGGAACGGCCACGGTTACAGCAACGGCAATGGCTACGGCAAAGGCAACGGACGCGGCAACGGCTACGGCCGATGAGCGCATTGCGTCTGGCGCCGTCGTTTCGCGCCGCAAGCTTCCGCCTCCGTGAGCGGCAAGGCGCTTGTCGCCGGTGATTGTGGGGGTCACGCCGAAACACGAAGAACCCGAGGCTAGCGCCTAACGGCTCACAATTCGCGTGAGCGTGAGCGGCAAGGCGCTAGCCGCCGGTGATTGTAATTGGCGCCCGAAATACGAAGAACCCGCGGCTAGCGCCGATCGGCTCACGATTCGCGCGAGCGCGCGCGGCGAGGTGTGGCGCAACGGTTAAGGGTCGCATCGCCGCCCGCAAACCTGGCTTCGCGCCGGTTTCAGGCCAGCGGTAGCCGTTTGATTCGGAGCAGAATCGCGATGGGAAATTCGTCCACCCTACGCCGCCGCTGGTATCAGTTTGGACTACGGACGATGTTCGTGGTGGTGACGGCCTTTGCCGTGTGGCTGGGTTGGGAGCTGAAAACTGTCCGCGAGCGAGCGGCGTTTCGCATGGAACACGCAGGCAGCATTGTGTCACTTGCAGATACCGATGAAATACTCAAGGGCACAGGTGTTGACTACATCACGCACTTTAGACTTAGCGGGCCTGTTTCGGTTACATTTTGGAGGCGATGGCTCGGCGATGACGCCGTAGTGCAAATACATACCGAGCGTCCATTTGAAGCAAGGCGGTTATTTCCAGAGGCGGGAGCCATAATATTTCTTGATGCGCGATTGGGGAAAATGCACATCCGAAGATGGCTCGCAAACGAAGACATCCCTCAGAGTGACTGAGGTGCGCCAGACCCACGTTTCCCTTATCTTAGTTCCATTCGGCGCTAGCCGCCGGTGATTGTGGGGTCACACCGAAACACGAAGAACCCGAGGCTAGCGCCTAACGGCTCACAATTCGCGCGAGCGTGAGCGGCAAGGCGCTAGCCGCCGGTGGCGAAACGGAAAGTTCCACAATCTGAAAATGCCTCTCGAACAGCTCGAACAGCCGTTCGCTCGAATTCATTCTCCCTTATCAAACGCCAGACGAGCAATGTTCAATATGGATCTCTTCACGCCGTGGCAATTGGGACCGCTTGCACTCGCCAATCGCATTGTAATGGCGCCGCTGACGCGGTGTCGCGCCGGCGAGGGGTTGGCGCCAACGCCATTGAACGCCAGGTATTATGTCCAGCGCGCCTCGGCGGGGCTGATCGTGAGCGAGGCGACGCAGGTTTCGCCGCAGGGGATCGGCTATCCTGGCACGCCCGGCATGTACACCGCGGCTCAAGTCGCCGGTTGGCGCGCGGTCACTGACGCGATTCACGCGGCCGGAGGAAAGATCTTTTCGCAACTTTGGCACGTCGGGCGATCTTCGCACACCGCGTATCAGGAAGAGGGCGCGCTGCCGGTTTCTTCCTCGGCTGTGGCAATTCGCGGCAGTATCCCAACGCCGCAAGGGATGCAACCCTATCCCACGCCGCGGGCGCTTGAGCTCGACGAAATTCCGGGCGTGATCGATCAATATCGGCAGGCCGCGCGTCACGCGCTGGCGGCCGGGTTCGACGGCGTCGAGTTGCATGGCGCGAATGGTTACCTGCCAGACCAATTTTTACGAGACGGAGTGAACCGGCGCACCGACGCCTATGGCGGCCCCGTCGAGAATCGGGCGCGCTTTCATCTCGAAGCGACGCAGGCCCTGATCGAGGTCTGGGGCGCCGATCGCGTCGGCGCGCGGATCTCGCCCAGCGGCACGTTCAACGATATGAGCGACTCAAACCCGTGCGCCACCTTCGGTTACCTGGCCAAGAAGCTGGGAGAGTTGGGCGTCGTCTATCTGCACGTCGTCGAGGCGACGACGGGCGACTTGCGGCATGGGGGCGAAAACGTCCCGGCCAGTTTCTTCCGGCCGCTGTTCCATGGCGCGCTGATTGCCTGCGGCGGCTACACGCTGGAGCGCGCCCAGCAAGCTCTCGCCGCGGGAGACGCGGACGCGATCGCCTTTGGCGTATTGTTTCTGGCGAATCCCGATTTGCCGAAACGCTTCCGCCGCGGCGCCGAGCTCAACACGCCCGACCCTAGCACGTTCTACGGCGGCGGCGAAAAGGGATATCTCGACTATCCGACGCTGGTTGGGTAGGGGAAATTCATCTGCGTGATCGTTGCTCTGTCTACGCAACAGCAGGTCGGTAAGCCGGCTTACTCCTCGCCGCCGGCCAGCAAGCGGCGCAACAGTCGCTCGTCGACGCGGCCGCGAAAGCGAACTCGGCCGTCGATCTCGACGACTGGCACGCAGACGTCGTAATTGGCCCGCAGTTCCGGATCGGCGTCGATATCGACCTCGGACGGCGACAGCCCATGCCGCTTGAGAAGCAGAATCGCGTCGTCGCACAGATGACAACCGCTGCGGGTATAAACGACGACGTCAGGCATTTCATGAATGTCGTTCAAGCAGGCGTTCTGCTCGCATTACCAAGCGGCGCTGTTCAACTTCCAGGCCGTTCCAGGTGGGGCTTTGGTCGAAAGAAAATGGCGTCGACCGACAACAACCCTGGACCGATCAGCAGCAGCCCGACGGC
>DASXPZ010000705.1:0-2545 GCA_036493275.1 Pirellulales bacterium | reverse complement strand
CTCCCAACGGCGACTTCGCCTGCGTGCGCCGCTCGAAGTCGAACACGCCGCTGCAAGCTCTGACCACATTGAATGAGCCGGTGGCGGTCGAATGCGCGCAAGCGTTAGCGCGCCGTATTCTGACTGAGGCCCCGCGCGAAGACGCTGGGCGCCTGGTCTACGCCTGCCGGCTTTGCCTGGCTCGCCGGCCGACCGAGGACGAAACCAAGCTGCTCACCGAGTTTTATCAGGAGCAAAAGCAGCGCATCGCCGATGGCTGGCTCGACGCGCGACAATTGGTAGCGGACGCCGCGCAACCCCGCGCCGAAGCGCCATCAGTCCCCGACGGCGCCACGCCCACGGAGTTGGCCGCTTGGACCGCGGTGGCGCGCGTCCTGTTGAATCTCGACGAAACGATCACGAAGGAGTAACCGTGAACTGCCAGGCCAAACAACACCAGGAGCACGATCCGCGATCGATCGCGCGGCGCTGGTTTTTGCGCGATTGCGGCGTTGGCCTGGGGAGCATGGCGCTCGCCCAATTACTTGGCCCGCTGGGCGCAGAGCAAGCCAGCGCGGCCGACGATGCCGAGCCGGCCAGCGGCGGCGCCGGAATCGACGATCCGCTGGCGGTGCGCGCGTCCCACTTTCCGGCCAAGGCCAAGCGGGTAATCTTTCTGTTCATGGCGGGCGCCCCCAGTCATTTGGAACTGTTCGACTACAAGCCGCAGCTCGCCAAGTTCGACGGCACCCTCCCGCCGCCGGAACTATTGAAGGGCTACCGCGCCGCCTTCATCAATCCAAACTCGAAGTTGCTCGGCCCGAAGTTCAAATTTGCCAAGCATGGCCAGTCGGGCGCCGAGCTCTCGGAGTTGTTGCCCCACCTGGCCGGCATCGCGGACGACGTGACGATCGTCAAATCGCTGGTGACCGACGCCTTCAATCACGCGCCGGCCCAGATCATGATGAACACTGGCTCGCAACAATTCGGCCGCCCCAGCCTCGGCGCCTGGAGCCTGTACGGCCTGGGGAGCGAATCGCAGAATCTGCCGGGCTTTGTCGTGTTCAACTCGGGCAAAAAGGGGCCCAGCGGCGGCAACTCGAACTGGGGCTGCGGCTTCTTGCCGACCGTCTTTCAGGGAGTGCCGTTCCGCGGCAGCGGCGATCCGGTTCTGTATCTCTCGAACCCCGCCGGCGTCGACGACAAGCTCCAGCGCGATTCGCTCGACGCCATCTCGCAAATGAATCGCCTGCGGCTTGATGCCGTGGGAGATCCGGAGATCTCGACGCGGATCAATTCGTTCGAGATGGCCTACCGCATGCAATCGAGCGCGCCGGAATTAATGGACCTCTCGGGCGAGTCGGCCGAGACGTTGGCCATATACGGCGCCGTTGCGGGCAAGCCTTCATTTGCCAACAACTGCCTGCTGGCCCGCCGCCTTGTGGAGCGCGGCGTCCGCTTCGTGCAGCTCTTTCACGAAGCCTGGGACCAGCATGGCAACTTGAAGAATGACCTGAAGAAAAATTGCGAAGACACCGACCGCGCTTCGGCGGCGCTGGTGATGGATCTCAAACAGCGCGGGCTGCTCGACGACACGATCGTGATCTGGGGGGGCGAGTTCGGCCGCACGCCGATGATGCAAGGCGGAACCGACGGGCGGGATCATCACCCCAACGCCTTCACGATGTGGATGGCCGGCGGCGGATTCAAGCCAGGCGTAACCGTCGGGACGACGGACGAACTAGGCTTCAACGCCGCGGACGACCCGGTCCACATCCACGACCTGCACGCCACGCTGTTGCATCTGCTCGGCTTCGACCACACGCGATTGACCTACCGCTTCCAAGGGCGAAACTTCCGTTTGACCGACGTGCATGGGAATGTCGTGCAAAAGCTGCTGGCGTGATCGAGATCGATCCTGTGAGCGGTTCGGCGCTAGCCGCCGGTGACTGTGAGGCGCCAGCCGTCGCGCGAAGAACCCGCTCAAACGCAGAGCTTCCCGGCTGGCTTATCGCGCGGTTTCCACTTACGCTATTTACTTGTATCGCCTGTTGCCCATTACGCATCGAAAACTCGGACAGAGAAGATCCTTCGACCTTTCCAGGAGGCAGCCATCGTGAGTACCCAGCCGCGTTGCATTCTTTGTGCGCTGATCGCGACGTTTTTCGCTGCGATCGTCGCCGCGTCGGCCCATCGCGTGGGAGCTGAAGACTACGCCGAGCACAAGTTTGATCGCCAACAGCTCTCGGACGTTTACTACTCCGAAGGGATCGCCGCCGGAGACATCAACAGCGACGGCCAGACCGACATGATCTATGGTCCCTACTGGTTCGCCGGGCCTGACTTCAAAAAGAAATACGAGATCTATCCGCCGAAGCCGCAGAACCTCAATGGTTACTCGGATCATTTCTTCGCCTGGGTTTACGATTTCAACGGCGATGGTCGCAACGACATTCTCACCGCCGGCTTTCCCGGCACGCCCGGCTTCGTGTACGAAAACCCGGGCCCGGACGGCCTCGATAAACACTGGAAAAAGCACAGAGTGGTCGACAGCGTGGCGAACGAA
>DASXPZ010000704.1:0-2709 GCA_036493275.1 Pirellulales bacterium | reverse complement strand
ACTAAAACCGATCGCCCAGACGAGCGGCAACGCTTTGATCAAATCCCGGCTCGAAACGGCCGACTCGGGAATGGAGTTCGAAGCAATCGGCGCGGGCGTTTTTTGTGGTGCCGGCATTTCGACGACAGGTTGATCGGCGATTGCCTCGGGCTGTGCGAATTCCACGGGCTCCGCCTGCTGCGGCAACTTCATCGTGCCCTCGACAGGCCCGGCGCTGAAAGCCTGGTTGGCTGCCACAACAACCGGTTCCCGTGAAACATTCGCCCATTCGGGCAACACTCGCCATTGCGGCAACAGCGCCGACAATACGGGCACAATGAGCATCGCGACGATCGCCAGCAGCCACACCAAGTGGCGAGTGGCTGCCGAGTCGCGCCTCAGAAACAGGGTCGCGACGGCAGCCAAGAGCAGCAACGCCGTGCCTTTGACGGCGGAATCCACCAGCCACAGGCTCGACGTGCCCAACAGACAGGCCACTACGAATATTATGCGATTCATCGTCAGCGCCCCTCCTGCTGTGCCTGTTTGATCAACTGAATCAACCGCTCGCGCTCGTCGGCCGAAACCTGGTCTTTGCGCGAATGCAAATGCGCGGCAAGGGCTTCTTCGAGAGACCCGCCGAAGAACGTCTCGAGCACTTGCTCAAACGCCCGGCGTCCGGCCTTGTCTTTGGTCTGTCGCGGCGCATAGATCACCTCGCGGCCGTTCTCGCGTCGTCGCAGATGCCCCTTTTCTTCGAGGATGTGCATCATCCGCCGCACGGCCATGGCCGTCGGCGGCGAAGGAATCGTGTCCACGACCTGGTTCACGGTCGCCTCGCCGAGCGCGAAGACGGCATCCATGATCTGCCGCTCACGCCGACTGAATTCCGACGGATCAGGCATCATTCATCCTTCGCTCCTGGAGTCACGGCGTCCCCCTGCAGTCCGCGGAATGCGCGGCACAACAACAACGTGCCATCGCGTTAAAATATTAACGCGCCGCCCGGCTGCGTCAAGATCAGATCGTTAAATTTTTAACGTGGCGGCGAATCACGCAACCAATCTGGCCACAACTCAAAAAGAAAAGAAATCCGCCGCGGATGACGCGAATCACCGCGGATTTGCCAGTTGACCTCGGTCGTGCTTGAACTGCGCGTATTCGCGCCATCCGCGGCCTTCCCCGTTTTTTGTTTCTTAAAAGCTCTTCGAGGCGCGCGAAGAACTAGACGGTGTGCTGATTATTCAGGACAGTTCTCGACTACGTTGGAAGAGCTCGGGCTCTTTCCAGATCGCGATGCACGAAGGCCGATTCCATCCGGGCGATCATGTTGCGACTCAAACCCATGCGAGCGGCTTCAGTGTGCCACTGGGACACCGCCATTCCAACCTCGCTGGCGACTTGCTTCGCCTGCCGTTGATCAAGCCCGAATTCCGCCGCGACCTCCAATGCCGGATCCAACGACGCCGTCGCATCATCGAAGGTGATCGCTGTGCTCAGAACCCGTGGTTTGACGTCCAGAGGGACAGGGTTCAGATCGTAAGCTGGCGCCAAGCGCCAGCCCTGCGCGCCCACGTAGAGAAAGCCGTGGTTTCGCAAATGATCATCCGTGTTGGAGACCAGCACATTGAACACGATTCTACGCCATAGCTCGCGCGAGTCCTCATCGGGTTGCGCCCCATATTGTCGGAGCGAGTCGACGATTTCGAGGTAGCTGTGGCTCTCATGGTCTCGAGCTCCGAGCATGCTCATGGCCGAGAGGAAGGGAATGCGCCGCCGCCCCTCGCGGTCGAAGCGACGGAGCAGCAAGACGGTCTTCTGTGATAGGGTTTCGATCCGCCAATCGGGCACGGTGATCCCAGCCTTCGCGGCTAATGCCAACGTCACCCCTTCCCACAGCTCGACGTTGATTTCGTCGTTGTGATGGGGAAATTTCGCCACCAATAGATGGTCATCGCGATCGCGGACCGCAGCTTTGGGACGCGCTCCGCCCAATGATGAGCCCGGCGCCAACAGCAGTCGCAGGTCCTCATCCGTTTCAGTCTCGGCAGTGACATGCTCAGCTGCGGCCAGCAGTCGCGGCAGTTCCAGCAGGGGCGGAATACGCGATTCGCCAGGCACGGCCAGAAACGGGCCACCCTCCTTCTCGGCGAAACGGAGCGCCCCTTGGCGAGCCTCATCGTCAACCGTCAGGAGATAGTCGATTTCACCTAACGTCCGGGGTTGCGTTCCGCCCCTTTCGGCCCGTCGCCGCTCGCTGCGACGCATGAGCGCCTGGCCCCAGCGATCGGGAGCCGAATCGCCCAAAGCGCCAAATAATGTTTGATTGGAGGCTGTATGTTGCGGACCGGTCCCGAGCATCAATGCGGGTTCGAGGGCAAATCGCTCCCGATGTTCGAGCCATACCCGATCGTATTCGAACGTGGCGCTTTCACGCTCGCGGCGGAATCGCGACCAGAGCCGGCCTGCCAAAATCGGTCCGCTTTCTGTGTCGACATATACGAGAATCGTCCGGTCTGACATCACGTCACCACGTCGCGTCGCTTCAATCGGATCCGCTGAGGCAAGCGCTCTTCCTCCAGGGCCAGTCCCACCTCGTCATGGCGGGGACTGGCCAACTCGGCTAATCGCTCAGTCAGGCCGAGCACGAAGAGTAGCGTGGCGTAGATCCCCATCGAAACCCCCGCGTCTCCGCGTTCGGCTTTATTCAACGTCGCGCGGGTAATCCCG
>DASXPZ010000703.1:0-6609 GCA_036493275.1 Pirellulales bacterium | reverse complement strand
ACACACGTTTTCCAAATTTTTCCGGTGGCGCCAGAAGTGCCGTCCGTGCCGGCGCAATTCAAGTGGAGTTGTTTTTGTCGCGCGCGATCGCTCGCGTTGAATCGCGTTGAGTTGAGATGTAGCGGCGACGGATTGGAGATGAATACGTCCTTCGGCGGCGCTCCCTCACCCGGCCCTCTCCCGAGGGGAGAGGGAGATGCGAGGCTTGATTCGTGTGAGCACGTAGGCCACACGCGGTCGTGCCTTGGCTCCCCATTCATTGAGCGCGGCCCGCTCCGCACTGTTACAACGGTGGAAATCGTACTCCCGCAGCCGCGCAATTGACAAACAAACAGGGACAGATAGGATGACCCAGAGAGCGCGGAAAGCATTGTCTTCGCTCGACTTCGGTTTATTGGCGCCGGCACGCTGGAGTAGCTTGCCCGCAGGCGTGTGCCCCAGGGCGGAGGCGCCGGCCGAAGTCGCCGCGGACCCAATCATCGCCGTCTCGTAGAAGTCCATTCTCCCTCTTGCGATTACCCGACCCCCCAAAACTGAAGCGGACCAGCCGCGTCCGCATTCTGACTCACGGAGGCATTGCCCGTCATGGCGACTCAGCTCGAACTTGCCCGCTCTGGAACGATCACCCCCGAGATGCGTTATGTGGCCCAGCGCGAGCAGCTTGATTGCGAGTTGATCATGGACGAGGTGGCCCGCGGCCGGATGGTGATTCCGGCCAACCACGTCCACCTGGCCGGGCGGCTGGAGCCGATGTGTATCGGCATTGCCTCGACAACCAAAATCAATGCCAATATCGGCAACTCGGCCGTTACCAGCGATAGCCAGGCCGAGCTGGAAAAGCTGCACGCCGCCGTCCATTTCGGCGCGGACACGGTCATGGACCTTTCGACCGGTCGCGATATCGATAACATCCGCAAGGTCATCATCGAGCATTCGACGGTCCCTATCGGCACGGTCCCCATCTACCAGATGCTGGAAGAGCTCGGCGGCAATATCGAGGACATGAAGCCGCAGCACTTTCTCGACATGGTCGAGCATCAGGCGCAGCAGGGGGTTGATTACATGACCGTCCACTGCGGCGTGCTGTACGAGCACCTCTCATTGACCATGGGGCGGATCACGGGCATCGTCAGCCGCGGCGGCTCGCTGATCGCCAAGTGGATGATGACCCACCGCGAGCAAAACCCGCTCTACACGCATTTCGAAGACCTGTGCGACATCATGCGGCAGTACGACGTCACTTGGAGCTTGGGAGACGGGCTGCGGCCGGGCTCGATCGCCGACGCCAGCGACGAAGCCCAATTCGCCGAGCTCCGCGTGCTGGGCGAGCTGGTCGAACGCGGTTGGAAACGTGGCTGTCAGGTGATGGTCGAAGGTCCAGGCCACGTGCCGATGGACCAGATCGACATGAACGTCAAGCTCCAAATGGAAGTCTGCCACGAGGCGCCCTTCTACGTCCTCGGCCCGCTGGTGACCGACATCGCCCCCGGCTACGACCACATCACCAGCGCCATCGGCGCGGCGCTGGCCGGCTGGAGCGGGGCGGCCATGCTCTGCTATGTCACCCCGAAAGAACACTTGGGCCTGCCAGAGAAAGAAGACGTGCGACAAGGCGTGATTGCCTACAAGATCGCGGCGCACGCGGCAGATTTGGCCCGGCATCGTCCTGGCGCCCGCCTGCGAGACGACGCCCTGAGCCGCGCCCGTTTCGCCTTCGACTGGAACGAGCAATTCCGCCTGTCGCTCGATCCGGAAACCGCTCGCCGGATGCACGACGAAACGCTGCCGCAAGACACCTTCAAGAGCGCGCACTTCTGCAGCATGTGCGGGCCGAAGTATTGCTCGATGAAAATCACCGAAGAGATTCGGGCAATGAACTCGGTCGAGCCGCTCGTCCCCCTTACGCCGTCTTCCCCTTCGCGTCCCGAGCCAGAGCCTGTGCCAAGTAACGGCCAGTAATCGATTCGGCCGAGCGCGAGACGAACTCCGGCGTGCCGCTGGCCACCACGCGCCCGCCATCGGCCGACGCGCCCGGTCCCAGGTCGACGATGTAGTCCGCCGCCTTCATCACTTGCAGGTTGTGCTCGACGACGATCAGCGAATGCCCGACCGCCAACAGCGCGTCGAAGCAGTCGAGCAATTGCACCACGTCGAAAAAGTGGAGCCCGGTCGTTGGCTCATCAAGTATAAATAGAGTGCGAGCCCTGCGCGCAGCGGACATGTAACCGGCCAGCTTCAATCGCTGCGACTCGCCGCCCGAGAGGGTATTGGCTGGTTGCCCTAAGCGCAAATAATCGAGCCCGACGTCGATCAGCTTCTTTAGCGCCGATTGCACCTTCGTGCTGCCACGAAAAAAACCAAACGCTTCGCGGACCGTCATCTCGAGCACGTCGGCGATGTTGCGCCCGCGGTAGGTGACTTCGAGAATCTCGGGCTTATACCTGCGTCCGTGGCACTGGCCGCATTTCATGTAGACGTCGGCCAGAAACTGCATGTCAATCTGGAGATAGCCGTCGCCGTTGCAGGTGGCGCAGCGCCCCCCTTCGACATTGAAGCTGAAATGACTGGCGGTGTAGTTACGGGTCCGCGCGTCGACCGTGTCGGCAAAGACGGCGCGAATCTCGTCGAACGCCTTGATGTAGGTCACCGGGTTCGAGCGGGGAGAGCGACCGATCGGGCTTTGATCGACCAACAGCACGTCGTTAATCTGGCCGTCGCCGTAGACGTCGTCGAACGGGCAAGGCGCCGGCGCCTCTTTTTTCATCCTTCGGCACAGGGCCGGGTAGAGCGTGTCCTCGACCAGCGTGCTTTTGCCCGCCCCGCTGACCCCGGTTACCACGCACAGCACGCCGAGCGGAAATTCGACCGTCAGGTTCTGCAAATTGTTGCCGCGCGCGCCGGCCAGGCGGAGCCAGCCATGATCGGGCTGCCGCCGGCGCTCCGGGGTGTGAAACACGCGCCGACCGGAGAGATAATCCCCCGTCAGGCTATCGGGCGAGGCTTCCATTTCCTTTGGCGTTCCCTGAAAGACGACGCGTCCGCCGCGCTCGCCGGCGCTGGGGCCGATTTCGACGACCATGTCCGCCGCGCGGATCATCGCTTCTTCGTGTTCGACGACCACGACGGTATTCCCTCGATCGCGCAGACCCGAGATCGCGCCGATCAAACGATCGGTGTCTTGTGGATGCAGCCCGACCGAAGGCTCGTCAAGCACATAGAGCATGTTGACCAGGTTCGATCCAAGCGCGCTGGTGAGCGAGACTCGCTGCGATTCGCCGCCAGATAACGTTCGCAACCGGCGATCGAGCGTCAGATAGCCCAGCCCAACTTTTTGCAAGAATCCGATCCGCGCCTGGGCCTGATCGAGCATCGTGCGGGCCACCGTTTTCTGCCAGGCTGAAAGCTCGATGTTGGTGAAAAAGGCGATTACCTGATCAACCGACAGGGCGCAGATTTCTGCAATGTTTAGCCCGCCGATTCGGGTGGCGAGCGCCTCGGGCCGCAGCCGAGCGCCGTGGCAGGCCGGGCAGACGCGATAACTTCGCCACCGGCTCAAGAAGACCCGGACCGGCATTTTGTATTTGCGCCGCTCCAGCCAGTTGAAAAAGCCATTCAAGCCACCGAACTTGCGATCAGGAACTCCTTCGACGATTACCCGTCGCGCGGCGTCGCTCAGCTCCGCATAGGGCACGTCGATCGGCACGTCGTATTCCTCAGCCAGGGCCAGCAGCTCGTCGCGCTCATGCGCGTAGGCCGGCGTATTCCATGGGGCGATAGCGCCCTCGCGAATCGATTTTTGCTTATCGGGGATCACCAAGTCCATATCGACGTCGACGACGTTGCCGAATCCTTCGCACGTCGGACAGGCGCCGAGCGGACTGTTGAAGCTGAACAACCGCGGCTCCGGCTGCGGATACTCGATGCCGCAATCGTCGCACATCCACCGCACGCTCCGCGAGACGCTCCGCCAAAGGCGCCCATCAAGATGAACCAGCGCCCCACCAAACAATTCCCCCGCTCTCGCCGATAGAGCGCGCGACCCCGCTTCCCCCTCTCCCTCCGCACCCAGAGGGTACCCGGGGCCGGGGTGAGGGAGCGTTGCGTTGGTCGCCCCAACATCTTTTATGTTCTGCGCAGAAGTCAACTCGATCGCCGCTGCGCCCTCATCCGGTTCGCTGCGCGAACCACCTTCTCCCGGCGGGAGAAGGACTTCGCGAGCTTCCACGAATAGCACGACATTACCGGCGCCTTTTTCGAAGGCCGACTCGAGCGATTCGCGCACCCGCTCTTCATTCGCCGAGCCGGCGGAGAGGCGATCGACGATCACATGCCACGCCTCATGCCCCGCGGAAGCATCAGCAGGAACGCCGGCCGATAGATCAACGACCCGATCCCCTGCCACGACGCGAATGTAACCCGCTTCGATAAGTCGCCCCGCGCGCTCCGCCACGTCTGCGCTAGCGGGCGACTCCTGAGCGAATGTGATCAGATATTTGGTCCCGGTCGGCAGGAAACGCAATTCGTCGGCCACGCTCTGGGGCGTGCTGCGCGTCACTTCGCGGCCGCACCGCATGCAATACACGCGGCCGATCTTGGCGAACAGCAATCGCAAGTAGTCATACGTCTCGGTGGCGGTCGCCACGGTCGAGCGATTCGAGCCCGACCCGGCCTGCGCAGCCACCGCGATCGCGGCGGGAATGCCGTCGATCCGCTGCGCGGCGGGCTTTTCCAAGCGTTCGAGAAATTGCCGCGTATAGGCCGAGAAGCTCTCGATGTAGCGGCGTTGCCCCTCGGCGTAGAGCGTGTCGAACGCCAGGCTGCTCTTGCCGCTGCCGCTAACGCCGCAGAAGACGATCAACCGCCGCTGCGGCAAATCGAGATCGACGCCCTTGAGGTTATGCACCTCGACGCCGCGCAAAGAAATCACCCGTTCCGCCACGGCCGCTCCCTTGTTCGCTTCCCACAGACACAGTCGAGCCCGACTAGCAACTTGCAATCCCGTATTATAAACCGACTGACGGTGACGGGGCCAGCACGTGTCTCGATGCTCCATGGAAGGATTTCTCAACAACGCCGCCGGCGACAGCGCTATGATTTCGCGGTAGAATTGACCCTCGTCCAACCTGTCTTAGCCCACTCGGTAATCGAATGAAACGCGCATGCTACGAATGGGGAGCAATCGCATTAACCTGCGTTTCGCTGGCTTGCTTGGGATGTTGGGCAGGCTCGAAGCTTTCGAAGGCTTTCGATCATCGCTTCGATTTCGGCCCCCATTCGTTCGGCGCCATCGAAGGGGGCGCCGTAAGTTGGTCGAACTTCTCCGAATTTCAGTATTTGTATTGGGCGGCTGATCAAGGCTCGAATGATGATGATCACAGTTTCGCTTTCCCAGGATTTCAATACCGCCGTGTGAAATGGGATCGCACCTATACGTATCCCGTGGATTGTATAGGAGTGCAATGCTCTCTGTTGCTGCCGGGAATGATGGCAATGATCTTGAGCGCCGTATGCTTCTGGCGCTTTCGACGACAATTTTCCCTGGCGCCCAAGGCACAAGACACGCAAAAAGCTTGACGGATTGGAGATCACGATGCGCATGGCGCCGGCGTTGCTACTTTGTTGTTCTGTTCTCATCGGATTGGCTTCGAGCGTGCGCGCCGAAGAGTCCTCCCTGGCCGATCGCATCACCGAATACGTAAAACCAGCGATCGAGTCAGGCGGCATTGTCGGGCTGACTGTCGGTGTGATCGACGCGCGTGAAGACTCGTCCGAATTCAAACTGCCCGACGGGGCCGAAGCGCCCAAAATCGATGGCGCTCGCACGTTGGTCCTCGGCTTTGGCAAAGCGAACGACGCGCGCGACGGCGCTCCCGCCGCGGACACTCTGTTCGAGATCGGCTCGATCACCAAGGTTTTCACGTCGCTGCTGCTGGCCGAGATGGTGGAGCGCAAGTTGCTTAAGCTCGACGATCCGGTCGAGTCGCTGCTGCCGGCCGACGTCAAAGTACCGGCCCACGGCGAGCGTAAGATCACGCTGATCGATCTAGCGACGCACACTTCGGCCCTGCCGCGGATGCCCAGCAACTTTGCCCCAGCCGACGTAAACAATCCCTTTGCGGATTACACCCCCGAGCAACTTTATAAGGCGCTGGCCGACATCAAGCTCAAGCGCGAGCCCGGCAAGCGCTACGACTACAGCAACCTGGGGGTCGGCCTGTTGGGGCACGCGCTGGCGCTCAAGTCAGGCAAGAGCTACGAACAACTTGTTACCGACGAAATCCTCGGGCCGCTCGGCATGAAGAACACCCAGATCACGCGCGACGACGCGCAACGAGCCCATTCCGCCAGCGGCCATGACGCCGACGGCGGCCCGGCGCACGATTGGGACATCGCTACGCTCACCGGGGCCGGCGCGCTGCGCTCGACAAGCGGCGACATGTTGCGGTTTTTGGCGGCCGAGATGGGCATTCTCAAGACGCCGCTGCGGACGGCGATGTTCGCCAGCCAGGAAATTCGCCTCGCCACGAAGGCCCCGCCCGGCTCGATCGCCTGCGGCTGGCACGTCGCCCTCGACGGCGCGCTGCGCTGGCACAACGGCCAGACCGGCGG
>DASXPZ010000702.1:0-1767 GCA_036493275.1 Pirellulales bacterium | reverse complement strand
CAGGCCGAACACGTGGCGCGATACGTCGTCTCCCGACAGCGAATTGATTTCGCTCAATTCACGCAAATTCAGGGCGAAGATGCGATCGAAGAGTTGTTCGTGGGTCTCGCCGAAGAGGGCCGCGCCGTGCACTGGGGCCGCGACGTCTCCGGTGATCAGCCGGGCGTCTCCTGCCAGGTCGCCGACGGCCGCGCGATGAATGCGATGATTGCCGGCTGCGTCTTCGATGTGCAACGAGCCGGCAGCATGCGTGCGGTCGGAACCGGAACCGGCCAGGTCCGTGGCGTGCGAAGTGAAGCCGAATAGAACGCCGCGAATGAATTGCCGCAGCGTTGTTTTGCCGGCTTCATTAGGCCCGAAAAAGACGTTCACGCCATTTGGCCGCACGGGCAGCGTGAGATTGCGCCACACGCCGCAGCGGTCGATTTGAATTTCCGTCAGCTTCATGAGGACAACTCCTCCTGGGCGGCAAACCAGTGCATCGCCAGGCGGCGGGCATCGTAGGCCAATTCGCCGGCGTCGAGCTCGCCCGACAATGTTTCGAATTTGACTTCCCACGGGCCGTCGTGCAGCGCCGAATCGGCCAGGTATTCACGCCAGGGCGAATCGTGTCGCGCGAATCGCTCGTCAAGACGCACGGCAAAATCGGCGCCCAGGTCTTCCGTGGTGGAATGAGGCCAATGCGATCCCGGAGCGGCGTGCAACTGCAGCGCGTGCGTCTGAACCGTGACGCCGGACAACGGATTGAGCAGCGTCAGTTCGTCCAGGAAATCGTTCTGAAAGCCGGGCTGCGCGAGTCGCTCCCAGAGCGGGCCGTACCCGGAAACGGTCCACGTGACGAGCCGCACCTCTTCCCCGGTGTAACGTGGAAACTGCTCGAGTTGTGATGCCAGCTCCTGGAGCAGATCGTCGCGAGTGGAATCTGTTGCGACGGCAGCCGCACAGTGCTCCCAGCGCACCGGGGCGACCGGAACCCTCGTCTGCCGCGGTCCGGTTGCGGGGTCGATTTCGATCAGGCTGCATCCGTGCGGACCGGTCTCATCGGCGCGCAGGCCCTGGAGCGGCCCGGGATCGTCGGTCAGATGAAATGTTCGTCCTTCATCGGCTGCTTCGGCCAGGCGAATTTGCCAGCCGGCGTGCCGATCACCGTGGCCATCGGCAGAAATCGTGGCCAGCAATTTTCCCTCGCGGGTGATGGAGACGCTCGTTTCGAAACCGATCCCCAGCCGATGTGCGTGCGGCGGCCAGCGCAACCCGGCGGGCCAGTTCGACCAGAGGTGGGGGGATGAATGCACGATGACGGCCGTGTCGCGCTCGGCCAGCCGCCCGATTCCACGAACGAGGGCCGCGGGACCGCGCAGTCCGCCATCCCCGGGGTCGAAGCAATCGCCTGAGATCAGCAGGCAGTCGACCTCGCGCAACAGGGCTTCGTCGATCACTCGGTCGAATGCCGTCAGCGCGGCATCCTCGACGATTTTTCGCACTGCCGGTTCGAATTCTCCCGCCACGTGCAACTGGTGATCGAGCAAGAGACGCGATGCGTGAATGCAGCGGAACGTATCCATGAATGTGTCTCGGCTCCCTCCCGGCAACAGGCGTCTTTGGCAAGCGGCGGAAGTTTATCCGGGATCAAACTTTGCGCGAACCCCGAAATGTTGCAATTGACCTCTATTCGCACCCCCCGCTATCTTTCCCCCGCCCTTACGGCTTGCCGCCGGCTTGCCCATATCGGGCACATACGTTTGGAATCGGGATGACTCCCAGCTT
>DASXPZ010000701.1:0-7052 GCA_036493275.1 Pirellulales bacterium | reverse complement strand
ACACCAGCGTGTGTTTGACGTGTCGTCGCTCGCTATTGGTTTCCAGCAGGGGTCGCACCAGCAGCATCGCCGCGCCAGTGGTCCCAATCAGGTTCGCCAGCACGGCGCCGATGCCCAGGAATGTGGCGTTGGTCAGCGGGTGCGCCGGTAAGTCCCCTTCGATCCGCACTCCGCCCGAGATCGTGTACAGACTGAACAGCAGCACGATAAAGGGGACGTACTCGTTCAGGATCGCGTTTTGCAAGATCGTCGAAGCCAACAGCCATGAGATCGCCTCTTCTCCCCGCTCGATCACGGCGTGTCCAAGAAAGTGCCGGTGAATGGCATGCTCGTGAGCGATGGCGTAATAGGCGAGCGTGACGAGCGCCAGGCCGCCGGCTACATAAAACCGGTGGAGATTGCTCTCCCACCAATGCTCGGTGGCGTGGATCAGGGGCAAGACGGCAATGCAGCCCAGCAGCAGCGCGAACGGAATCACCATGAAGAGCGGTGGCGGTTCCGGATGGCTTGCGTGCGCGCCCGCTCCTTCAACGGCCGGCTCTTCGAGCGGCGCGGCGGCCTCGTGCGGCGCAGGGGGGTTGGTCATTTCGGTCCCGCGCTGCGGCAGGCCGAAGATGGCCGCGACGGCATAGCCGACCAGTAGCAACACGACCGCAGAGAGGACGAAACGGCCGGAGGCGGCGACATTTGAGGAAGCTTCGGTCATCTAGCGTCTTTCCCGAGCGAGGTGTTTCCGTGTAGCGTGGAACCGTCCAACGACAATAGATCGAAGCTCATACCGAGTTCCCTGGTCGATCGTTTCCGCCTCCGGACAGCTCGACCTCGCGTCGGACCTCTGGCTCAGCCCTTTTATAAGCGCATTGCCCGAGAAAACCAGGGGCCGCGCGTACAGGCATGAGACGCCGCCCTGAGCAAACCATCCTGAATTTGCTACGATAGGCGGCGCATTGCAAATCTCTCCATTTTCTTCTTTGCACGAGACCTCGATTGAGACCGGAAGTCTGGCTGCGGACAAATCGACGCGCGTTTTATTTTGGCATGGTCGGGCCGGCCGTTTGCTTGGTGATCGGCGGCGCCTTTCTGGCGCTAGATCATTTTGCCGGGCTCGATTGGGCTCGGGGCGTGGGGCTGTCGATTATCGTGGTGGCCGCCGGCTTGTTGCTGCTCTTGGGCTGGCAGATCGTGCGCCCGCGCGTGGGGCGCAAGGGGAACTTTCTCCTGCTCTATTTGCGTCCCGGCGCTCCGATTCATGTGCCTCTGGAATTCGTCGAGGGCTTTCTGCTAGGGCAAGGCCCTAGCTTCATTCGCGCCGACCAGCCTGACGCCACGGTGGCTTCGACGATTTTGCTGCGATTGGCGGACCGCGCGGTCGACTACGCGCAGCGCGACGTTCACACCGCGCTCGGCTCGTGGTGCAACCATTACGTCACGATTCGCGGCGCCTGGTGCGAGCCGCTCTCGCTGGCAGTCGTCAACCGCCTGAACGCCAGGCTGGCCGAAGTGCAAAAGGAACGGCTGCAGGAGGCGAAGTCGCGATGACGACGCGCCTGCTGATCAGCGTGCGAGATTGCCAGGAAGCGCGCGCCGCGCTCGACGCCGGGGCCGATCTGATCGACGTCAAGGAGCCGCGTCGCGGAGCGCTCGGCGCCGTCGACCCGGAAACGCTTCGACAAATCGTGCGAACCGTGGCCGGCCGAACGCCGATCAGCGCCGCGATGGGAGAATTGCTCGAGGACGCCGAGCGCACGGCGGCCGCGCTTCCGGCGGGCGTGACGCTCGCCAAATTCGGCCTGGCCGGCTGCCGCGATCGAGCCGATTGGCCGGCCCGCCTGGCCGGCGCCGTTGCCGCGCTACCGCATGGCGCCGCTGGCGTGGCCGTGATTTACGCTGACAATCGCCTCGCCGACGCCCCGGCGGCCGACGAAGTCATTCGGCATGCGCTCGCCGTCTGCTGCCGCGCGGTCCTGGTCGATACGCACGATAAACTCGCAGGGAGCTTATTAGATCTGTGGACCTTCGACGAGTGCCGGCGCGTGATCGAACAGATTCGCGCCGCGGGAATGCTAGCCGTGATGGCCGGATCGCTGAAGGCAACGGCAATCGCGCGATTGCTGCCGCTGGAGCCAGACTATGTGGCGGTCCGCGGCGCTGTCTGTCGGGGCTCGCGCGAAGGGTCGCTCGATGGAAAGCTGCTGAGCGAGCTGGTCGCGATTGTACGGCAACGTCGTCAACGCTTGGTGGGCGCGTGAAGCGGTTTTGAGCGTTCCTCCGGGGCTCGGAAATCTCCTACACCTTCCAGCCGTCAAAGAGCCTGCGGCGGAGCTCGCCCCATTCGGGGACGCGCTCATCGGGGGCCTTGCGCGTCAAGAGCTCGACCACCCAATCGTCCATTCGCCGAAAACGATCGACCAGGCTGGCGATGGTGTTGGTGGCCAATTGCAGCGCCAGCGCTGGATCTTGTGCGCTCAATTCGTCAAAACGAGCCCTGCACAAGCGGGCCAGCTTGACCGCGGTTTTCGCCCGGACGCTGGCCGAGTGGGGCGCCGGATGAAAGAACGACACCTCGCCGATGATGCTGTACGGTTCCAGCACTGCCAAGACCGTTGGCGCGGAGCCATGCTTCGCCCCGGGCAGCTCCTTGAAGACTTCGCACGTGCCGGAAAGCAGCACCCATAGCTCGGGGCTGGTCTTTCCCTGAGTCAGCAGCGTGTCGCCGGGGGCAAACGTCACCGTCTCCGTCATGTCGGCCACGAGCTTGCGCTGCTCCGGCGTGAGCCCTTTGAAGAGGGGGATGCTGGCCAACAGGGCGCTGTCGAGCGTTTGATGCATGTCAGGCGATGCCTCCGAGTACTGTGGCGCGCCCCACGCGGCCGATGCCCACGATGTAGGCCGCCGTGCGCAGGCTAACCTTGCGCTCGGTGGCGACTTCCCAAACGGTCTCGAAACTGCGCGTCAGCACGTGTTCTAGTTCCTGGCGCACGCGGTTGAGATCCCAACGATAGTGCTGGCGATTTTGCACCCATTCGAAATAGCTGGCCGTGACGCCGCCGGCGTTGGCCAGGATGTCCGGCAGAATGATCACTCCCCGTCGCTCAAGAATGTCATCCGCGTCGGGATAGATCGGCGCGTTGGCCGCCTCAACGATGATCTTGGCGCGAATGCTTTCGGCGTTCTTGCTGGTAATCACGCCGCCGAGCGCCGCGGGAATCAAAACGTCGCAATCGACCGCCAGCAGCCCGGCGCCATCGATCATCGGGGCGTCGGGATACCCCGCCAGGGTCCCTTTGTGGGCCAGTGAGTATTTCAGCATGCCGGGGATGTCGAGCCCTTCCGGCTTGTAGAAGGCGCCCCCCGCGTCGCCGACGGCGACCAGTTTGTAGCCCCCCTCAGACATAAACTTGGCGGTGTGCGAACCGACGTTGCCGAAGCCTTGCAGCGCCACTCGGGTATTTTCCGGCTTGCGGTTCAAGCGCCCCAGCAGCTTATACGTGAGAATGCCAACGCCGCGACCGGTCGCCTCCTCGCGCCCCGGCAGGCCGTACAGTTCCACCGGTTTGCCCGTCACGCAGGCGGGGCTGAAGCCGTGATACTTGGCGTACTGGTTCATGAACCAGGCCATGACGTCGGAATTGGTCCCCATGTCGGGCGCGGGAATGTCGACGTCCGGCCCGACCAGATCGTGGATGCCATCGACGAATTTGCGCGTGAGGAGCTCCAGCTCGCGCGGACTGAAATCACGCGGGTCGATCGCCATGCCCCCCTTGGCGCCTCCGTAGGGAAGATCGACGACGGCGGTTTTCCAGGTCATCAGCGCGGCCAGCGCGCGGACCTCGTCCATGTCGACGTCAGGATGAAATCGCAGGCCCCCTTTCATCGGGCCGCGGGCGTCGTCGTGCTGCACGCGATAACCGATATACGTAGCAATCTCACCGTTGTCGCGTTCGATCGCCACCTGCACTTGCACTTCCCGTTTCGGGATGAGCAGCAGACGGCGCATGTTCTCGGTGAGGTCGATTTGATCCGCAGCCCTATTGAAATAGAGCTGGGTCGAATCAAATGCCTTCATGCCAGTCGCCTTTCCCCGTTCCGCGTCGCGCGCAAGCGCGGGACGCCACGCCCCGAGCTTGTCGAGAGCAACCCCTCGCGGTCGCTCGCCAGAACTTCCCCCTCAAAAGACGAAGCCCACGAAGCGGGACGACGTCAAGGAATCATATCCCCGCAACCCGGCCGGCTCAAGGACGCTGGCAATTGCCCAAAAAATGGCCACGGACTGCGCTACGGCGAGCCAGACACTCCCTAAACGCCTATCCGAAAACTAGCGGTTGCAAGTAACACAAGCACGTTATGGAAGCGAGAGCCGGTTTTCGGATAGACGCTAAAACAGCGGCTTGCGTCCCAATTTGCGTCGCGTCACGGCCCACTGGCCGGCGTGCATCATCACGTGCGACGGTTGCATCAGAAAGACGTCGGCCACTTTGGCGCAGTAGGCGCGGACGGGCTCCGGCGAGTCGCGATCAAGATCGGCTTCCGAGACCTTGCCGAGCGCGGCCAGCGTCGCCGCGCGCTGCTGGCCCATCAACTTCAAATACTCGGCCTTGGTGTGGAACGCCTTCGGGTCGTCGAGCGCTGCCGTTTCCTTGGCGTGTTGCTTTTTGAATCCCTCGGGCAGCGCCGGCATCGATCCGGGACAAACCATGTTGATCAGATCGTGCTCGGCCTGAATCAAATGGCCTAGTTGCCAGGCGATATGATTGGCGCCTGGCACAGGGCGAGCGAGCAATTCCGCGTCGGTCAGATCGCCGAGATAGGCGTTGACGATCTTGTCCGAGCCGGTAATGGCGTGACGAATGGCGTCATTAGCGTTCATTTCAGTCTCCATAGAAATTACGAAGCGGGCGGTGAGAGCCCCCTTAAGACGTGTGACGTGCATTGTACCGCTGTGTCGCGAAATCAAAAGCCAGTCGTTTGGACAGCCCAAAATCAGCGAACACAACGAACTGTTTGAGTAAAAGTCGCCGAGAGCGTACAATGAGGCGCCGCCGCGATCCCGCCTCCTGTTACCCAAGTATGACCGAAGCGCTTGGGGACCGCGCGCTGCCGATGATTCATGATCCATTAGCGGAGCATGCACATTTCATGAGCGACCTGTTCCACGAGTGCGGCGTCGCTGCGGTGTACCACCTCCCCAGCAGATTGCCCAGTCCGTTGTGTCCCGCGCAGGGTCCGGAAGAAGCGTCGCGTCTGTTGCCCCGGATGCTGCTCGATATCCAGAATCGCGGCCAGCTCTCGGCCGGGATGACGTCGTTCAATATCGAGCGCAACCAGCTCATCGACACGCATAAAGAGTTGGGGAGCGTCACCGAGGTCTTTCGCCTTAGCCATCGCGGCAAGTGCGAAAGCCTGATGGAAGAATATTGCGGCCGCGCCGCGATCGGGCATGTGCGCTACGCCACCTGCGGAGCCGAAGACCGCAGCTACGCCCAGCCGTTCGAGCGGCACCACCTGCAAAAGCACAAGTGGTTCAGCTTTGCCTTCAACGGCCAGTTGGCCAATTATCAGAAGCTGCGCCGCGACCTGCTGGCCGATGGCAACAATCATCTGGCTCGTGAGACCGACACCGAAATCATCATGCACGAGATCAGCCGCGAGCTGTCGGGCGACCGCACTCCGTCGCTGATCGATATGTGGCGCAGCGTCGACTCGCGCTTGGACGGCGCCTACAGCCTGGTCTTTTTGAACGCTGTGGGAGACATGCTGATCGCCCGCGATCCGCTCGGCATCAAGCCGCTGTGTTACGCGCTGGAAGGGCCGCTGTTTGCCGCCGCCAGCGAAAGCGTGGCGCTGTTGAATCTTGGCTATTCGCCCGAGAACATCAAGTCATTGCTGCCGGGGCAAGCGATCACGATCGTCGACGGTCGTTTCGAGGTGCAGCGTTTTGCCAACAGCCCTCGGCGGGCGCATTGCTTCTTCGAATGGATTTACTTCGCCAACGTTGCGAGCACGATGGACAACAAGAGCGTCTATCTTTCGCGGACGAAGCTCGGCGAAGAGTTGGCCCGCCTGGAGACGGTGCCGATCGACGAAGACACGATCGTCGTGCCGGTGCCCGACACCAGCAAGGCCGCCGCCGACGCGATGGCCTACTGCCTGGGCATCCCCTCGCGCGAAGGTTTGATTCGTAATCGCTACGCCGGGCGCACGTTCATCGAGGGATCGAGCGATCGGGCGCGCAAAGCGCAGAGCAAGTACACGCCGCTCCGCGAAGTGCTGGAAGGGAAGCGCGTCTTTCTGGTCGAGGATTCGATCGTCCGCTCGACCACCATGCAGGTATTGCTGAACCGCATCCGCGAGCAGGGGCACGCCCGCGAGATTCACGTCCGCGTCGCCTGCCCGCCGATCGTCGCTCCCTGCTTTTACGGGATCGACATGTCGACGATCAACGAGCTGTTCGCGCCGCGATTCTTGGAAGACGGAGTGCTGACCGAAAGCTCGCAGGCCCGAATGGCCGAGAAACTGGGCGCCGATTCGCTCCGCTATTTGCCGCTGGAATCGATCGCCCGCGCCATCGGCTTCGATTCGGACCAGCTTTGCCAGGCTTGCCTGACAGGGAAATACCCGACTAAGTGCGGCCAGGAGCTCTATCAGATCGCCGTGGCGAACTCGAAGAGCAACGTCGCCTCGCGAACGTACGAGACCGTGCCGGTCGTTGGCGGCTAGCTCTGTTTCAGTTCGCGCGGATGACTTCTAGCGGCGGATTTCCTTCGAGAAATCTGGTGCGTTGCGCGCCACGTACGCCGCCTGCGTAATCCGGGCTCGCTCGCGCGTCTCTTCGAACGGCAGGCTGTTGTCGATCAGGCCGAGATCGTAGGCCAGCTGATCCGAATAGCCGTTGATCAGCACGCGATAGTCGTACTGGATCTTGCCCGGCGCGATGTCGTTGATGTGCCGCGCGATATTGGTCGTGCAGTTATTGGTAATCGTGTGGTAATACTCCGGCTTCTTCGCTAGCTTATCGACCCGCTTCATCATGTCGACAAACAGTGCCCGGGATT
>DASXPZ010000700.1:0-13923 GCA_036493275.1 Pirellulales bacterium | reverse complement strand
TCCAAGGGACGCTCCATCCGGCGCGTCTGGATCGCACCACGGAGACAGAGATCGAAGCGCCCGGCGGCGTCAGTCTCGCTGCGCAAGCGATGACGATTACCCGAAACGCAAATTTGCAGGCCGCCGAGAAGGTCGCCAAGTATAAGGAGATCATCAGCCAAAACGCCGGCGCTCCGGGCGTAGCCCACTCTTACGACGCCTTGATTCGCGCAGCCGAGAAGGCGGAGCTTTCGCCCGAAGAAGTTCAGGGCGCGATCGTCGCCTGGTTGGCCAGCGCCGCTCCCTACGGACAGGAATGGTCCGAGGCGACTCGCGACAAGATCCTTGTCGCGCTCGGCGACCAGGCGAAGTACGCCAAATTGAAGCTCGCGCTAGCCCAGGAGGCGCAAAAGGAATTGGCCGAGGACGCCACGCTTGATCGTCGCGCGGGAGTCGCCCGGCTGGTTGCCAATACGGCCAAGGCCGCCGGAAACGAAGAACTGGCCAAGAGCGCCGACGTTTCGGCGACCAAGCTGGAAAAGGAGGCCGCTTCGGCCCGTTTGGCCAAGGCGCAGGCTGACCTGAAGGCCCTCCCTGAGACGGCGACGACCGAAGAGCGCGCGGCGCTGGCTCGCGTTGTCGCGGAATCGGCCGCCGCGGCCGGCGCGACCGAGATCGCCAAGACGGCGAACGAAGCCTGGCAGAAGCTCGAAGCGCAACTCGACGACGAGTATCATCAAAACGTCCCTCCCTTCAAGCCGGAGCCGTTCGGCGGTCGCAAAGACCCGCAAGATAACCGCGTGGTGGTGCTGGAGTTGTTTACCGGCGCTCAGTGCCCGCCTTGCGTCGCCGCGGACGTGGCCTTCGACGCGCTAGTCGGTTCGTATCGTCCTTCGGAGTTGATTGGCTTGCAGTATCACCTGCACATTCCTGGTCCTGATCCTTTGACGAACGACGACACCGAAGCCCGCGCCAAGTACTACGGCGTGCGCGGCACGCCATCGACTTACTTCAACGGCGAGGCCCTCTCCGGCGGCGGCGGCCCAATGGCCAATTCGAAGAACAAGTACGACGATTATCTGAAAATCATCGGCGCCGATCTGGCCGGCCAACAGCCTGCCAAAATCGATCTGAAGTTGACGCGGAGCGGCGACTCGATCAATGTCACCGTGTCGGCCCAGGCAACCGATGACAGCGTCAACGCCGCCCGAGCGGCGCTGGCCAAACTCGCCGCCGAGCGAGCCGCCGCCGACGCAGCCGGAAAGAAGGAAGACGAAGAGAAGAAGGAGCCCGCCGGCCCGCCGCAGTTGCGTCTGCGGCTGGTGCTCGTTCAAGAAGAAGTCCGCTACGTCGGGGGCAATCGGCTCCGCTTCCACCATCACGTGGTCCGCGCAATGCCCGGCGGCGTGGAAGGAAAGGAGTTGATCAGCGGTCAGTCGGAGTCGTCGCTGACGATCGACCTGGCTTCGATCCGCGACGGTCTGGACAAGTATCTGGCCGAGTATCCCAAGGGGGGCCGTCCCTTCCCACAGGCGCTCCCTCCTTTGGACCTGACGCACTTGTCAGTAGTGGCGCTCGTGCAAGACGACGCCGACAAGCAGGTCGTGGGGGCAGTGCAAGTGGCCGTGCCCGACGCGAAGTAAGCGTCGCGCCGTGGACGCGCTGTCGACAACGGCAGCCTTCCAAGGTTAGCTGTTGAACTGTTTCTAACGTAATTTCGCAAAGCAAGATCGCCATGCTCATTCCGCCCCGGCGGGTAAGCATGGCTTTTTTGTGCGCGATGATCGTGCCGCCTGGTCGAGCGACAGCCGCATCTTACAGCAGAGCGCCTTCTTTTTCGAATGTTTCGTCCCGCCGCGGCGGCGATTCCTCCGCCTCGCGCCGCATGCGCGATGTGCTCACGAACAAGTGAATCACAGGAATCAAAAACACGGGTAACAACAGAAAGGCGACTGGACCGAGCTCAAGATGGATGCGCTCGCCCATCGCCACCGCGGGGATCGAGACGAGATTCAATAGCCCTAACGGCACGACGTAAATCACCACGAACAGCACGGTCGTCGTCCGCCAGCTTGCTTCCGATCGCCACAGCCCCGCGTGCGCGCTCAACCGCCGCATGGCGACGCAGAACACGACTGTCGCCGCCAGCCTGGCGAGCCCCAGTAGCAACATTACGATCTGCAACGGCAGCGGCTCTGGAAAGTCAATATGCTCGCGCAGAGCGTCCAGAACCATCAGCACTGACATGATCTTTACGAACGTCATCGCTCGCTCGTAACGATCGTCGACGCGGATCGCGGCGAGCGAGAAGACACCGATCGAAATCATCACGGCCCCGACCGCGTCGTTCAGCAGGTCGAATTGAAATCCGTAGCCGTTGCGGACGCTACTGATCTTCACGTCCAGCAGGCAGATCAGCCCGCCCCAAAAGATCAGCCGCAGCGGAGTGATGGCGTGGCGAATCACGTGAAATGCCCCCAGGTGGATGCGAGTGCGTCAGAATCTAGAAGCGCACGCGCCATTTGGAAGCCAGTCTTACGGGCGCCGCGCAGCTTGTCAATCGATGTCTCGCGAGGGTAGTGTCCTGGTAGTGTGTTGCTGACGGGTTTCTCTCCGGATTATCGCCACCAGATGACTTGCACACCTCGGTCAAATCTGGAGACATTTGCTTCCGGGAGGTCTAAGCGAGAGCGAATCGTATGAGCGAGTTCCTGCATATATTTCTCGGCGATGTCTTCTAATTCTTTCGTCGGTCGGCCAAGCCAGGTAATCATCACGGCGCGCGAATTATTTCGAATCACAAAGCAGACGAAATGAAACCATATGCCACCCATTTTCCTAGATAGTACCGAAACTCCGTTGATCTCATCGAAATACGCGCAGAAGCCTAACAGTGGAACCTGTCGCAGAGTCATCGTCCTCGCTTGCACATCCCAAATAAACGTGCGATGCAGCAGGAACATTAGCGATTGGACGGCAGCCATTAGTGTCGCAAGAGCTGTACCAACAAGAAAGAAGAGCACAATGCCAAGACCGTAAATTCCACCCTCTCTAGCCTGCGGTTGCATCCAGCGAATCGTCAGCGTCAACGACAGGACTGTGGTCACACAAAGCAATAAGAAAATAACGGCGAACCCCAGTCCCGGCCAAATTCTCCTTGCAAATCGAATCGTCACCGCTCCGGAATCAGTGGTTGATTCCGTAATCTCATATGGCCAAATAGCGTCTAATAAAATCATGTGACTAATTAGTCTGGTCTAGATCGCGATCCGTAACGCAGGCCGATCTCCATATCGCCGCCGCCAGTGGTGGGCTCACTCATTCTCCAATTCTATCTTGCCCTCAGAACCGCCTTGAAAAGCTCGTCGAATGACCAGACATGTCCGTTCAGCCCCGCCATCATGCAAGCTGTTCCCCGCTTCTGACCGCTCTTACCCGACTTGCGAGTCTGCCAGCAGTTAGCGTAGTAAGCGGCGAACATGGCAAAGGCGCACTCCAGGATGCGGAGCTTTTACAGAAAAGGGCGGACAACAACTACTTCGCTGTCACGCCGCTTGTTTCCGCGATGGCGCCCGAATGCGACGTTCGGCTCGTCTACAATCCCGCGCCGGTCGTCGGAACCGGCGGACCGCCCGAGGCTGCTGGAGAGATCGGAGGCGCGCCAGGGGCTGCGGCGCCGCCGGCCGGGGGCGGGTTCGACGCCGGTGTTGCCGGCGGAACGGGCGGAATTGGATCGTCGTCGTCGAGATCTTTCGGAGCCCGACCCGCTAGCTCGCGCTCCAGCGTGTCGACTTGCCGCGGATCGAAGTAGCGATTGACCACCGCCTGCGTGTCGGTGAACAGCTTGTCGATCTGTTTTTGCGTGCGGGCGTCGTTCGAGACCAACCGTCGCCGGGCCGCCGTCAGGCTTTCGCCGAAGTCCTGTTGCGCGGTCATCTGCCGCAGTTCGTTAATCAACGCGTCGGCTTCATCCTTCTTGCCTGATTTGATGCGCGAACGGATCCGCGCCACCAGCACCTGGCGCCGGGCGATCATGTCGACAAATTCTTCCTGAAAGCCCGTGATATACCCTTCGACCTGCAAGCGTCTTTCATCGTCGGGAATGCGGGCCGTCATCTTCGGTTCCATGCCGGGCAGCATCGGCAGCCGCGCGATCACGGTGTCGCCGCTCTTGATCATCAGCACCCGCACTCCGCCGTCCCCCGGCTCGACTTCGAACACGCCGCGCGGGTCGCTGGCGCCCAGCAGGTCGGTCTTTTTCGAATCGACTGCGTGCGAAAAGACCTGGCAGCCCGCCATGATCCGCGGTTTTTTATCGGCCGAGAGCAATTCGAGTTTTGTCTCTGTGTCTGGCGGGCGAACGGCGAGCGCCAATTGTTCCGTCCGGCCTCGCTTGCGAGTCGCCAGCGGACCGCGCAGACCGGTGATCAGGCGGCTATCGACATGCGCCTGGTTGACGGCGTCGGCCACCAGGAAGGTCCATTCGACTCCTTCGATCCGCTTGGCTTTGCCTTTCGGGTCGTTCACGCGGACGGCGGCGCGGAAGATTGTGCCTGGCCGAACGAGCGCCAGTTGCGGATCGCGGATTGGCGCCGAGCCGGCGCGAAGCCGGAGCGTGGCGGTGTCTTTCTGGTCGACCGTTTCGACCGTCGCCAACGGGGCGAACGCCGTGACGATGGTTTGGAAGACGCCGTCGACCAGGCGAACGCGCTGCACGACGCGCTGCGTGGCCGGCGTGCCGAAGAGTTGCGTGCGAACGTCGAAATCGACCGTGCGGATCGTCCAGGCCCGCTCGTCGTAATCGAGGCGCACCAGCATCACTTTGTCGAGATCTTCTCCTTCGATCGCCGGCAGAACCACTTCTTTGGTGAGCTTTGCCATGTCGCCGAGGAGCGCCTCTCTGATCGCGGCCTGCGCGGGTGCTGCTGTAAAGCTCCAGTGGGCGCCCATCACGGTCGTCGAGCGCTCGGCCAGGCCGGCGCACAAAGCATCGACTTGCGCGCCGCTGGCGCTGGCCGACGAAGTGACGGCAATCAGCGCGCGGACGCGGTAGGGGGCCAGATCCCAAACGACGCCGGCGGCCGATGCGACGCCCGACGAGGCGTGAATCAGCCCCGCCAGCAGGAACAGACGCCAGACCGTCGCGCAGCGCCGAGCGGGCGGATTGGGTCGCTGTTGAGCGATCATCCGTCCTCCGGCGGCAAGGGATCCTTCGTCTGCCATTGCTCAATCTGCTGGTAGAGACGGCCGGGCTGCTTCGCCACGCCCTTGAGATTCGGCCGATAGGCGAAGTGCTCGACGATCTGCCAGAGCGGGACGAGACAGACCTCTTCGTAGGCGATGCGGTGGACGTCATTCAGCGCCTTGCGCGCTTCGTTCCAGCCGGTGGCGCCCTCGACTTGTCGCAGCGCCAGGCTCATGTAGGCGCTGGGAGCGCCGAGCAGGGCGCCGTCGCCAAACAGTCGCCTTGCTTCGACCAGTGGCTCGTCGAGCGAATACTCGACGTAGGCCAGGTCGTAATTGCCGTCGTCCGGCACGCGCTTTCCCGCCGGCAGCTCGCGCAATTCGACCTTGAGATCGATCACACTGAGATTCCGGACGATTGCGTTGCATGTGACGCGCGCCAGATCCTCCGGCGGATGGACCAGAACGAGGGGCGGCAGCGGAGGCGGTTTTTTATTCGCATCGGCCGCCGGATCGGTGGCCGGGGCGCCTGCGGGCGCGGCTTCAGCAGCCGGTTTGCCGTCGGGCGATTTTTCGTCGGTTTTTTTCTTCGGCGCGAGCTCCTTCATGGCGAGCGACGCCAGCGACATGGCCAGCCGCGGCTCATAAGGTCGCGGCGAAATGTCGTCGTTGCAGGCGTACCCCTGCGGGTCGCTCAGGTTGACTCCTTTGGCGAACGGTCCGCTGGTGACCATACAGCCTGGCAAGGACTGCTTCTTTAGAATCTGATCTTCCAGAATCTGCTTACGATTGATCGCGTAGACCAGGGCCCTGCGGAGCGAGCGGCTGCGCATCGTGGGGCGCGCCATGTTGGGGATCAGGCAGTACATCGTCGGCACGTCGTACGGCTCGACGATTATCGACTTGTCTTCTGTCAGTTCAGCCACTTCAGAGGGCGCCAGGCGATCGACGACGCTGACCTCTCCTTTGCGCAAAGCGTCCAAGGCTTGTGAGCGCGAGGCGTAACGCCGCTCGACCACTCCGCGCGGCTGTTGCGGCTGCCGGGCGAAATAATCAGGACGCATCTCGAACGAGCTTTCTTCCGCCGTGCTCTCCGCGCGCGAGTACGGCTCGTCCGCCGTGCTTTCGACTCCTGCCGTGGGCGGCACGGCCAATAGCGCCATCGGCAGCAAATGCGAATCGCGGAAACGAACTTCGATGCCATACACGTCGCGCACCGCCACGCTCGAACAAAGCAGAGACCAGTCGTGCAGCGCGTCGGGATGATTTGGCTGAGCCAGCGCGATCAAACGCCGCGCCACGTCGTAACCCGTCAGCGGCCGGCCTTGCGACCACGGCAGATTTGGCCGAACGTTGATGGTGAGGCCGCGGCCCAAGTCGGTGATTTCGTAATCACCGATAGGGCAAATGTATTCTCCGCCATTGGCGCCATAACCAGTAAACTCGAAGAGTTGTCGTTCCGCCAAGCGATGCGCGCGGCGCGACGCCCAGTCGGTGATGGTGTCCCCTTTTCCGTCCGAGAGGGCCGTGACTCCCACGGTGACCTGCGGATATTTTTCGAAGGCGGTGATCGCCAGCTCGCGCACGCCGTCGCCAGTCGGCCAGATGGCCCAGGCGCGCGTGGCGGCCGCTAGCGCCAGGCGCGGTTTGCCCGCCGCCAGATCGCGCTGCCCTTGCGCGACCAGTTCCGCGGCCATCGCAGTGAGTTGCTGTTCGAATTTTTTTGCGGACGAGCCGTTTGGAAAGCAGCTCTTCAGCTCGCTCACCAGCTTGCGGACGGAACGGAAGTCTTTGTCTTTTTCGTACCTTTCGACGAGGCGGCTGGTGGAGTTGGCCATCGCGGCCTCGAGCCCCGTCCGTTCGGGCTGCCGCGCGTAAAGCGTTCTCAACAGGGAGAGCGCGTTCTCGTGCTTTCCTTCGCGATAAAAGGCGCCGGCTTCCTCGTAGAGGTAATTGCACAGGCCCGCCTCAAGGCCCGGCACGCGCGGATATTCGTGACGCAAGAAGTCGAAGTAGTCGTAGGCGTCGTTGAACTTGCGCTCGGCCACCAGGCGATTGGCCTGGTCGAGCACCAACTGCTCGAAGAGCTTCACCTCGTAAATAGCGCTCCACGCGACGTCGTATTCCTCATCTGGATCATCGAGACGCCGGATGCGGATTTTGTCGGACTTCTTGGGGTTCTCAGGGACTATGCGATTGGGGAACTCCAGCGGAAAAACCTTGAGTTGAGTCTTGCCGGCGTCATTCATCGTGACCAGGTCGAACGGCTCCTGGTCGTAAAACGGAGTATCCGCCGCCGGCGCTTGCCGTAACCCCAGCAGAAAAGCGAACGCGCACGCGCAAACCATCAGCGCCAGACGCCGCTTTCCTTGCGGCGACCATAACCGAACGTGCCGTTCGTAGCTTCCGCCAAGGTTCAAATCATTCGCTCCCGGTAGCGCTTCGTCATCGAAAATGCGTTGATCACTTGGGAGGCGCCACAATATGCAACGTGCCGTCGCGCCCGGCGAACAATAAACTTTTACGCCACAAGATCGGGCCAAAGCTGACAGGCTGCCCGATCTCGACCTGTGCCGTGGATTGTCCTGTGTCGGGCGCCAGCCGGAAGAGCGTCCCCGCCCCCGACGCGACAAGGATGGCGCCCTCCGAATCAATCGGTCCGCCGGCCAACTCTCCGGCCGGCAGCGCCACTTGCCAGGCCAGCTTTTGCTGATCGTCGAGGCAAGACAACTTGCCGTCCATTCCGGCGACCAGCACTTGCTTGCCGACGAGTTCGGGCCCCCAAGCCGGGCGCGATCCGAGCGGCCACGATTCGCCCGGCGCCAGGTCCGGCAGATGGAAAGAGCACAAACGGTTTCCCGAATCGACCGCGTAGGCAAAGTCGCCGCGCACCGCGATCGGCGAAACCAGCGGCTCGGCGACGTCGACGCTGGCCGCCGCGTTCAAATGGGGGCGCGGCGTGGCGACCACTTCCAATCGATACAACTTGGTCGCGCCGTCGAAGATTAACAATTGCGACTCGTTCAACACGGCGGGTTGGCCCCAGTTGATCTCCGTTCCCGCCGTCACGACCGGCTGAAACGGCTCGACCACGTTTTGCCCTGTGTCGGGATCGAGCACCAGCACTTGTCCCACCTTGCCCGGCAAAACCAGCGCGTCTCCCATCGCGGTCGGCCAGGCGGCCGCGGCGTCGGGCAACGGGCGCCGCCGCAGGCGGTTCGACGCTGCGCGCGGCTCGCAGACCAGCACTTCGCGCAGGCCAGTCTTCGAAGTCGGGGCTTCGAGCGGGATCACGAATCGACCTCCGGAGAGGCGCGATAGCGGAGCTCCGATCGGCACGTTGGTTTTATTGCCAGGATCGCTCGCCACGGGCTCCGCCAGCTTTCGCTTTAGGTTGGCCCAGGGGACTTCGAACAACGACGCGCTAGCGGCGAGCGCCACCGCCTGATCGGGCTCTTGTTCCAATATGGGCTCTGCCGCCAGCGGCACGGCAAGTCGCGTTTCCCAGTAGTGCTTGCTATCGGCGCCATTGACAGAGACCACAGTGACGCCCGGCGCGTCTTCGCGCTGGATCGCGTAGACAATCGCCGCGCCTTGAATCGAGGGCGCGTGCAACACGACGGCCTGGTCGTTGTCGATCCATTTGGGAGTGAGCGTGCCGCGCGCGGCTTGCATGTCGTAGCGGGTAAGCCCGTAGCCGGCCAGCCACATCTCAGCGTTGCGCGACACCGGGTACTCGACCCGCGGCGGCTTTTCGTCGGCTGGTTTGTCCGCGACCTTGGTCAGCGGCTTGCCCGATTCGGGAGCGCCCAGCTCGAACGAATAGATGGCGCCCCGATCCGTGGTGATCAGCAAAGAACGCCCGCTCGATTCGAGCGGCGCGAAAACATGCCCTCGCAGCGGAAGCTGCTCGACCTGTTGCAGCCCCAGGCCATCATCGCCTGCCAACAAGACTTTCAGCACGGCGTCTTCAGCGCCGGAGTTGACGATCACGAAGACGTAACGGCCGACGACCAGGGGCGGAATCGCGATGCTCTCGGCGTCGTGCCCCAGGTAGAAAACTTCGGGGCATTCGCCGGTTTGCGTGGACAAGACGTACAGATTCGAATGCTCGCCCAACTGGTAGTAGAGCCGCTCGCGCTGATCGAGAGCAGGTCCCACGTGCAAGGGTTGAGGCAACGCAATCGTGCCGTCGAGCTGGCCACTTTCACGGTCGAACGAGAGCAACGTCCCCTTGCGACCGGCGATCACAATTTTGCTGCGCGTGACCAGCGGATCGGCGTCGGTTCCATCGGGCAGCGGTTGCCGCCAGCGAACCTTGCCGGTCGCCGGGTCGAGCATCAATAGCTCTTGTCGAACCGAATCGATCGCCAGCGCGCCGGGGCCAGCAGCCGTCTTGATGATCTGCGGCACGTAGTTCGTGTCCAACCCGACAAAGCGACGCCAGAGGGGCTTGCCCGATCGCGCGTCGAGCCCATAGCTGGCCCCTGCCGCCAGCACGATGACGTAGGGATTCTCCTCGGCCGGGGCGACGACGCCGGTGGTGGCGAAGAGGGCCACGCTTCCCAGGATGGGCGAGGCGGGTTCATCTTTCAGGGCGGCCTGCGAGGCGGTTTGAAACTTGACTTGCGCTCGCTGGGCCTGCGCGGCCGCGGCAATCGTTTCGGCAAGTGACTTGTCATCGCGAAGCTCCGGATAAGCCTGCAACAGCTTGCCGCGCGCGGCCAGCGCTTCTTGCGGTTTACCCTCATCGATGGCTTTTTTCATTTCGGCGATGCCGGCCGCTAGCGCGGTGCTCAACTCAAGCCGATGCGCGGTCAGTGCTGCCGAGGCCTCAATGTCGCGTAGCTTGGGGGCCGATTGCAGCTTTGCCGGCACGTACTTCTCGACCATCGCCAGCGCTTCGCGCGTTTCGGCGATCAGCTTCTCGCTCGGCTTGGCGTTCGCCTGCTTGGCCAGATTCTCCGCGATCTTGGGGAGCAGCGCCGCCAATTCGGCCTGCGCTTCACCGAAGGCCTTTTGCGGTGCGATGTCGGCGAGGATCTCCTTCGACGTTTCGAGCGCTCGCCCCGGGTCGCTGGCGTTATCCGCCGCCTGACGCATTTTCGCCAGGCCGCGATGGACCTTCGCCTGGCTAACCTGGGCGTGCTTGGGAAATTTTTCGAGATACTGATTGAAAGCTTCAATCGCCTGGGCATGCGCGCCGGAATTGTAATTATCTTCGGCTAGCTTGAAAGCTTTATCGCCTGAGTCCCGTCCGAGCACGAAGAACAGCACGACGCCCAGGATGCACAACCCTAAGAGCGTGCCTCCGCCGATCAGCAAAAAGGGTGAATCCCACGAGCCGCTAGCGGCGTGCTTGGCGCCCTTTCCACTCTTTGAATCCCGTTTCGACTTGCCCGTTTCGCCCAGGGGAGAGCCCGACGCGGCGTCGGCCTCGACGGCGCCCCCCAGCAGTTCTTCGTCTCCCGCCTTTCCCTTGCGGCTCACCTGGCCGCGCCAGCTCTTCTTTTCTTTCTTCGCCTTCTTGGCGGATTTGGCGGCCGGCGTCGGGGGCTTGGAGGCTGGTTGCAAAGGCTTGGCGGGCGCCTCCGACAGTTCATCGTCCATCGGCAGCAGATCGAGGTCGTCCTGTACGGCCTCGCGCGTTTCGGCCATTTCGGCCGGAATCTTGACGCGCGCAGGCTTCGATGGAGGGGGAGGCGGCATCAGATCGTCGCCATCCTCTTCGTCCTCATCCGGGAGGACTTCCAAATCGTCGTCCATCGGCGCCGGAGTCGGGCGAGGCTGCGTGGCTCGGGCGGGCGCGGTCAGGAGGCGGTCTCCCTGAGTCTGCGTCAAATGTCCTTTGGCGACGAGGCCGCGGACGATCATCGCCGGTTGAATGCGGTCCCCTTCCGCGGCGACTTTGCGACGGACAGCCGCCACCAGCGCGCCCGGGAGCAGGCCGCTCTGATCAAGGGTTTGAAGTAACTCTTCGTTCGTCATAGTCTGCCAGGTTCGGCGGTAAAGTGGCTCGTTAATTCGTAATTCGGGCGAGTCGCGGCGCTGCCAGCCCGTTGCGTGTCACGCTTCATGAACGCCGCGTCTTCACGCTCATGAAGCGCTTTGCTTTTCGCGCGCGACAGGCGCCGTCAGTCAGACGCGGCCGGGCGACGATTCGCGCGCTCGGGCAGCGGCAGAGAGCGAGCGTTGTCAAATTCCGATGAACTAGCGCAAAAGACGCGAACGCTGGTTCAGCCGGCGGCGTTGTTTCCCGTCGTGTTGGATATTCCGAAATTAGAAATAGGTCTGATCGATCACATAGAACTCAAACGAGCCGGCGCCAGGCTTGATACCGAAACGCGTGCGGCGGATATCCTTGACGGCGCGGTTCTTGAAGCCGACCTCAAGCTGAGCCAGCTTGCTGTCGGTCGCCACTGGTATGAACCAGATTGTCGTGCGATTACCCACGTCCACACCGGCGCGCTTAAAGAGGTCGATGTCCGCCTGTTTCAAGTCGCCGCGGTTCCAAATCAGCATGCGGCGTTTTTCCCCTGCGCGGGGACCGTTGCGCTTCGTCGGTACTTTGGCGCTGAGTTTCGACAAAAACATGAACTCGCTGTTTTCGGCTAGAATGCCGATCTCGATCCCAAATGCGTCGAGTTGCTTGGCGTAGGTGTCGACCGAGTTCCCCTCGGGCATGCGGATTTCCCAGCGCTGCGCGCGGTTGGCGCCCCCACCCCAGCCACCGCCGGTTCCCTTCGCAGGTCCCTTGTTGCCGATTCCTTCCGACTTGCCGTGACCGACCCATTTTTCCTGGCGATCGAGCTTTTCGTCCAGCATGTCGAGTTCCGTGGTCGGAACAACAGCCGAGTCGACCAGCGCCGTGAGCGTGTCGGCCGGCTTGGTCTCGACCATATCGCTATCGCCAGCGATTTCGCTTTCGGTCGGAGAGTCGATCTGCATTCCGTCCGTGCCGACACCGTTCTCATAGCCGCCGCCAGCGACTTCGACCAGTTCGACCGGAACCGCCTTTTCGACCTTGTAGACGCGCGTCGAAAGCCAGGCGATGAACAAGAAGACGACCAGGCAGCCAATCAGCATCAGCAGCGAGACGAGCAGGCTGGCGACGCGGTCGTAGGCCGAGACGCGCAGCGCCGCGGCGCTCGCCGTGCGCTTGGCGGTGGAAACGGGGCCCTCGGTCGTGACGTTCGTGGCCATTTATGCGCCGATTCTAAAACTGAATTCCATTCTTCTAAAACGGCCCGATGTTGCCTGTATCCGCAAATGTTTGGATAAGTTCTAAGGATCCAGTTTGGCGTTGGGGCGAATCGACAAATACCATTTGCGCCATTGGGCCTGCGCCGCGCGGCGTCGCTCGCGCGTCAACTCTCCCTCGTCGGCGTCGCGCTCGGTGAAGGTGCGGCTCATGAATCGCAGACCTTCTTCGGCCGCCGAGAAGACCATGGCGTTCTGGTCACTCAATCCGGCAATCAACAGCGGCACGTTGTCCATGTCGCGCGTGCGGCCCAAGCTGCGCAGCGCCGTGGCGCGCGCGTCGGGCGAATCACTGCCAGCCAGGGCCCGCAGGCGGCCCGCCATGTTGTCCAAGTCTTTGGGCGTGGCCGCGGCGATCTTGGCGTCGAAGCTCTCGAGGGCGCGGAGATTGTCCGGACTGCTCGGATCTTCGATATCGCTCAGCAGCTTTTCAGCAGGACCGGCAAGCGGCTTGGTCGCCACCTTGCCGGTGTTGCTGACGGTGATCTCGTTCCCTTCGAGCGGGATGCCGGTGATCGTGACCATGGTGCCTGCGCCGAGATGTTTGATTTTCTCGATGCTCTTGCGGCTTGATCGCAACAGGAAGAGCATGGCAAACGCCGTGTCCGGCCCGCCGCCGAGTTGACCGCGCCAGATTCCATCGGGACCTTGGCTTTTGGCGAGCACTCTGAAGCCGTCGTCGTACCAGTCGGGATGGCGGTCGGGTTGCCCGGTATCGAGCTCTCGGAAACTCTGATAGCGTTCAAAGGCGTAGAGGAAGTAGTGCGGATACTCCTGCGGCTCCATGTTGTAGTTTTCGTACATCCAGGTCTCGCCTAGTTGCATCGCCTTCGCGACCCGATCGAATTTGATCCTGGTGGAGTTGGCGAATTGGCGCCCGTCGTTTTTCTTGACCTGTTGCAGTCCTTCCGGCAGGGCTGGGCCACTATTGGCCACGCCTCCGCGGCGCACGCCACCGAAGTGGTCCATGCAAATAAATAAGCTCCCTAGTCCGGCGGCCGCCATGCTCGGCCGAACCCCTTGTTGTTTCGACAGGCTATAAGTGCCGTCGTCGCCGGCCTGGTATCCCCACGCCCCCGAAGGATCCTGCGTGCGCAACAGCCAGTCCGTGACTTTTTCCCACGGTTCGACAGGAGTCTGAATGCCGACTCTCCACAGCTCCCACATTGACAAGACGCCATACTGCGTCATCGAGGTGTCGCCGTTGGGGCGCTCCGGATATCCCCAGGCGCCATTGGGCTTCTGTAACTTCAGCAAACGAGAGAGGTACTCATTGATCTCGGGCCGATAAGCGACCGGGTCCATCTCCAGCAAAAACAGCAGACAGACGGCCGTCTCGTAAACGACGTACTCGCGCTCCTCATTCATCTTCTGCTTGCTGTCGGCGCGGACGCGATCGAGCGCCGTCTGGATCACGGGATGATCCTTCTTAACCTCAGCCTTGAGCAGGGTGAGCCCATACAGCGCAGCCTCGCCGGTTCTAGCCGGTTTCTCTTTCTC
>DASXPZ010000699.1:0-3883 GCA_036493275.1 Pirellulales bacterium | reverse complement strand
CGGCACATTCACGCCAATCGGCGGCGTTGCTTACCAGCGTGGCTGGGTTGCGCACGTCAGCTTAGCTGCGCCGGAACCGAGATCAATTCAGTTGGCGATTTTGGCTGTGATCGGATGCTGCGTGTGGCGAGCAGCGCGGCGCACAAATTTGCGTGGCCCATCGCACTAGTAAATAGTTAGCAGTGGCACCGGGCGCCTGCTTTTTAGGAACGTCAGGCTGGAAAGCCTGAGCTGCAATGTGCTCGGAATCTGGCGTGGGTCCACCTCTTGACTGTGTCCAGAATCGGCATTAGATTGGCGGGCATGTCGTGTGATCCTGCTGAATTCTTGCGTCGAAGTGGGCTGCAAGTGACTGCCCAGCGTGTGGCCGTGCTCAAGGTGCTGGCGCGGCGGCCGCATTCTACGGCGGACGAAGTTGCTGGGGAGGTTCGCACGGAAATTGGGACCGTCTCTCGGCAGGCGGTGTACGACGCGCTGGGGTCGCTGGCCGAGAAGGGGCTCATTCGGCGGATTCAGCCGGCCGGGTCTGCGGCTCGCTATGAAGATCGCGTCGGCGACAATCACCATCATTTGATCTGCCGCGTTTGTGGGAAGACCGTGGATGTCGACTGCGCCGTGGGGGCGATGCCCTGCTTAACGCCGGCGGACGGGGCCGGCTATCGGATTGAGGAAGCGGAAGTTATCTACTGGGGTACATGCCCCAAGTGTTTGAAGGCGAGCCGTAGCACTTCATGAGGCTGTCGTGTGTTTGGATGAAGAGTTAAGAAAGCTTCGGGTCGGATGAACTCATCCGCCTGTTCATTTAAGGAGAAAAACTATGTCAACCGAAGTCAAAATACCGCTGCGCCACGTTGCCGGGGGCGGCACGACGAATCGCGATTGGTGGCCGAACAAGTTGAAGCTCGAACTTTTGAGCCAGCACTCGTCGAAGTCCGACCCGATGGGCGAGGACTTCAACTACGCGAAAGAATTCAAGAGCCTCGATCTCGCCGCGGTGAAGAAGGATCTGGCTGCGCTGATGACCAACTCGCAGGAGTGGTGGCCGGCCGACTTCGGGCATTATGGGCCGCTGTTTATTCGGATGGCTTGGCATAGCGCGGGCACTTATCGCACGGGCGATGGCCGCGGCGGCGGGGGCCGGGGGCAGCAGCGTTTCGCGCCGCTCAACAGTTGGCCGGACAATGTGAGCCTGGACAAGGCGCGGCGGCTGCTTTGGCCGATCAAGCAGAAGTATGGTCGCAAGATATCTTGGGCCGACCTGATGATTCTCACCGGCAACGTCGCGCTCGAAACGATGGGCTTTAAGACGTTTGGTTTTGGCGGCGGACGCGAGGACGTGTGGGAACCGGATCAGGATGTGTATTGGGGCGCCGAGCAGACTTGGCTCGGCGGCGACGTGCGCTATGCCCATGGTTCGGAGGGCGTGCCGAAGGGCAAGGATGACGCGGTGCTGGTGACGGATGATGATGCCGATGGCGACATCCATAGTCGCCGGCTCGAGAATCCGCTGGCCGCGGTGCAAATGGGTCTGATTTATGTAAACCCCGAAGGTCCGGATGGGAATCCCGATCCGGTCGCGGCGGCGGTCGATATCCGCGAGACGTTCAAACGGATGGCGATGAACGACGAGGAGACGGTGGCGCTGATTGCCGGCGGCCATACGTTTGGTAAGACGCACGGTGCTGGCCCGGCGTCGAATGTCGGCTCTGAACCGGAAGCGGCCGGCTTGGATGAAATGGGCTTCGGCTGGAAGAACAGCTTCGGCACGGGCAAAGGTGGCGACACGATCACCAGCGGCCTCGAGGTCACGTGGACGACGACGCCGACGAAGTGGAGCAACAACTTCTTTGAGAATCTGTTCGGCTTCGAGTGGGAGCTGTCGAAGAGCCCGGCCGGCGCGAACCAGTGGACCGCCAAGGGGGCCGGCGCGATCATTCCCGATGCGCACGATCCAACGAAGAAGCGCGTGCCGACGATGCTCACGACCGACCTCGCGCTGCGGATCGACCCGGCGTATGAAAAGATTTGTCGGCGGTTCATGGAGCACCCGGAGCAGCTTGCTGATGCGTTTGCCCGGGCGTGGTTCAAGCTGACGCATCGCGACATGGGGCCGCGGGCGCGCTATCTCGGCCCGGAAGTTCCGGCCGAAGAGCTCATTTGGCAGGACCCGATCCCCGCGGTGAATCACAAGTTGATCGATGCGGCGGACATCGCGGCGCTGAAGAGCAAGATCCTGGCTGCGGGGCTGTCGGTCTCGGAGCTGGTTTCGACGGCGTGGGCGGCGTCGTCGACGTTTCGTGGTTCGGATAAGCGCGGCGGGGCGAACGGGGCGCGCGTGCGCCTTGCGCCGCAGAAGGATTGGGAAGTCAATCAGCCTGCGCAGCTGGCGAAAGTGCTGAAGGCGCTCGAAGGCATTCAGAGTGCGTTCAATGGGGCGGCGGCCGGTGGGAAGAAGGTTTCGCTCGCGGACTTGATTGTGTTAGGCGGTTGCGTGGGCGTCGAGCAGGCGGCGAAGAATGCTGGGCAGGAGGTTTCGGTTCCCTTCTCGCCGGGGCGGATGGACGCTTCGCAGGCGCAGACCGACGTGGAGTCGTTTGAGGTGCTGGAGCCGATCGCCGATGGCTTCCGGAATTACATCCGGGGCAAGTACACGATCCCGGCCGAGGCGCTGCTGGTGGACAAGGCACAGCTGTTGACGCTGACCGCGCCGGAGATGACGGTGCTCGTCGGCGGCATGCGTGTGTTGAAGACCAACGCGGGCGGAGCGCCGCATGGCATGTTCACGAAGCGCCCGGAGGCGCTGACGAACGACTTCTTCGTGAACCTCTTGGACATGAACACCCAGTGGCAGGCGACGCCCAAGGACGCGGACGTATTCGAAGGCCGCGACTGCAAAACCGGCGAACGGAAGTGGACGGCCACGCGGGTGGACCTGGTCTTCGGTTCGAATTCGCAGCTGCGGGCCCTGGCGGAAGTCTACGGCAGTTCCGATGCGCAGAAGAAGTTCGTCCACGACTTCGTGGCGGCTTGGAACAAGGTGATGAATTTGGATCGGTTTGACGTCGCGTGATCGAAGCGGATTGACTAGCCCGCCTGGTAGATGAGCGGCCGATAGGTTGGCTCGGGAACTGGTTTTCCCTCGGCGCGCGCCGCTTCCAACCAAGTGGCTTTGGCGATCTCCACTTCGCGGAGCGCTTCCTCGGCCGTCGCGCCGAACGCGGAGCAGGCTTTCAGGTCGGGAATGTCGGCGATATAGCCGCCGTCGTCGTCACTGTAGAAGATGTTGATGTGATAGTCTTTCATGGCCGGTCGTCCTCCAGTCTTAAATTATACTCTTCCACCAATTTAAGAAACTGGCGAATTTGATACGGTTTTGCCTGCCCGTGGACGTCTTGCACGTTGACGAGTTCACGAATGCGAGGGTGGGAGTAGATATGATGGCTGCCGGTCACTCGCGCCAAGTGAAACCCGAATGCCTCGATCAGACGCTGCGCGTCGGCAAAAGAGATATTTCTCGACCCGGCGAGCGCCTTTTCGAGGATCTTTCGAGCTTTCATTGGGCGGTCGCCTCGTCCACGAGCCTGATTTCCTCGGTCAGCCCGTGTGGATCATATTCGTGTCGCTCGAGCTTTCGGTCCGTCGCTTCGATTTGTCTGTCAACAGTCGCCGCCTCGTCGTCAGTTCTGGCTATTGGCCGACCAACTTGGGGCTCGAGAAATCGCTTGGGTTGCTTTATCAATTGTTCATAACTTAACTTATCATGGGGACGCGCGTCGACCTGGCCTGCGGCGCGAACTCGCAGCTTCGGGCGCTCGCGGAAGTTTACGGCAGCTCTGATGCGCAGAAGAAGTTTGTGCAGGACGTCGTCGCGGCGTGGGACAAG
>DASXPZ010000698.1:0-7763 GCA_036493275.1 Pirellulales bacterium | reverse complement strand
AGACCTTCGCAGAGGAATACGGAAGATCGATTCCATGACAGATCGGCCTGACATGTTTCTGCGCCCATGATCGTTAGTATGATGAACGCCGTTGCGAGAAGCAACGCGACGTCTTTCATGGGCAGCGGATCTCTACTCTATTTGCGCCGGGAGGAAAAATCGTGCGGAGGCTAATCAGTTTTATCCAGGTGACTCTTGATGGTTACTATGCCGGGCCGGGGGAAGACATCCGTTGGGCGCACAAAGATCCTGACGACGCCGAATGGAACGAGTTCGTCGCCGGCAACGCCAGCGGCGGCGGGTCGTTGCTGTTCGGCCGGCTCACGTACGAACTAATGACCAGTTACTGGCCGACGGAGATGGCGGCCCAACAAAATCCGATCGTCGCGAAGCGGATGAACGAGAGCGAAAAGTTCGTCTGCTCCCGAACTCTGGACAAAGTTTCGTGGCAGAACACCACGCTCCTCAAGGGCGAACTGGTAGAGGAAGTTCGCGTTCTGAAGCAATCGCTCGGCGAAGGGATCGCAATTTTGGGAAGCGGTAGTGTCGTTTCGCAATTGGCGACGCACGGCCTGATCGACGAATTCCAGATCGTCGTCAGCCCGCTGCTGCTGGGCGACGGAAAGCGACTCTTCGACGAAGTCCATGAAAAGCTGCCGCTTCGGCTGACCAGGTCGCGAACGTTCGGCAACGGCAGCGTCCTGTTGTGCTATGAGCCGCAGTCGTGATTCGCAAAGACGTTGCACGTTAGATATTTTGTCGGGCCAGGCTTTCACTGTGCAATAGAAATGTTAAAAAAGGTTGCGACCGAGCTCGGCCGGTTGAGGCGTCAATGCACGCATGATCACGCAACACCGCCTGGGGCGCGGATGGGGAGGTTGCAGAGATGCAATTTAAATATCGCTACGTCGGCTTCGGCACGGTATTTAATCCGACGACCGGCGCCCGGCAGGAGGCAATCTCGGATCCGGACTTTTTATACGAGAACGAACTGGCGGTCGATGTGGGGGGCATTTGCTTGGATTGCCCCGACGGCGTGGCCAATGTGGTCGATCATCATTTTTTCCGATCCTCCGGTCAGTTTCCCTCCGCAACCGCGGCGGTGCTCCATCACGCTCATCGCGTTCACGAGCGGATGGCGAACCACGATCTGATTTGGCTGGTGACGCATAAGTTGCCTGACTTCGATGCCTTCGCGGCAATGTATTTAGTCCGTTGCATTCTCGAAGGCAAGTTGCCCCATTGCGACTGGCCGCATTGCGGCCTCAGAAACGACGGCTGGTTTCAAGATCGCAAAGAGATCAACTGGTTCGCGCCTTTTACAGCCCATGCTCCGCCCGATCGCCGCTGGGCGATTCTTTTGGCGAGCTATGCGGCGCACGTCGATAATTGCCGGCGTCTTTCGTGTCCCAAACACAGATCATTGCACGGAGTGTTGTACGCCGCTCTGGTCCGGGGTCGAGACTACTTGAGCGAATCGAGCGGCGCATTGCCGTTCTTTAACGAAGTCAAAGATCGTCTCACCGGCGAACACCAGGCTCATTCACGCACGAGCCACGCCGATCATCAGCAGCTGAACCCGCTCTTCGATTCGATCCTCGAGCAGAGTGAAGTGTTTGCGCCGGAGCTGCGCATGCTGGACAATGAACTGATCGCCTATGAGCGCGACGTCAGCAGGGCGCGAAAGGCTGTTGTCTATGTTCGCAAATCGCCGGAAGCCTTCGAAGAGTGGTTTCCGGAATACCAGCGGACCGCGCTATTGGACATGGCGGCGACCGTGATTCCCAAACATATCGAATTGCCAGGACACTCGGCGCAGGCAGTCGACGGTATTTACCTGCGCGACCCGGAGTGCCTGCTCTTTAAGGAATGGGCCAGGACCGATATCGAAAACAGTTCGCTCCGCCGGGGCTTTTTGTTCACGGCCGTGGCCTATTCGGGAGAACGGGCGGGCGCAGTCGTCAATCAAACCAACTATTATTTTTCGCTCGACCCGGAACAGGCCGGCCGCTTGCACCTGTACGACGTGTGGGCTCGCCTGCAGGCCGCCGAAGTCTTCGAGTCCGCTCGTAGCGCTTATCCGCCCGATGCCCCCACTGAGTCGGGCACGATGCCGCGGCTAGGTTACGAGCAACGGGCCAATCAATTTGTCACTGAATTTCACGACCCCTGGTTCGACGGCAACAACTATCGCTGTGCGATTGTCGTGGCGCCGAACCGAGGCACGCGGATCGGCCCGGCAGGCTCGGCGGCAGATCTCAGTGACGATCCGATCGCGGCACTCGTACGATCGCAACTCGAACTGTCGGTTTTTACCTCGCGTATCGAGATCATCGATTTTCCGGCGGCCGCGGATCAAAGCGACGAGCGCAATACAAACTGCGCCGTGACCGCACTGATGGACAACTCATGTCCCGCGCCTCAAGGTTTTTATCGTTCTGCCAGCATCCGGCTGAATCCCGCGATCGATCTGTTGGCAGGTCGCGTCGCAGAGCAGATCGGCGGCATGCTATGGCGACTGATCGATCCCGATCACGCGCAAGGCTTGCCGACCGATTTTGCGTCGCGACATTTGCGGGTGGAGACCGATTCGGTCAGCGTCTGGAGTCGGCGCGGGATCGTCACGGCCTATCGGCCCGTGGTAGAACAACAAGTGATCCATCGTCGCGAGCTGATGCGCGACATCGCTAACGGCGCGCATGACATTCTCAAGCTCTCGCAGCGCAAGAACACATCGGAATCTCAGGAGGGTATTCTCGAAAAAGGAAGCAACCTGATGCGGCAGATGGTGGCGATTCAGTTCAAGTTGGCGTTGCCCAACGGCCGGCTGCTACAGCAGTTCTTCGAGGCTAATGGATTAGTCCGCTGCCTGGACACGCTGCACGAAATCAACCGCACTTCGTACGCGCAAGAGCTGACGAAAAAAGTCGGCGAGAATCTCGCGCATGTGACGGCGACGCAGAAGGTGGTTCATCTGATTGAATTCATTTTGGTCGCCTACTACGTGGCCGGCATGTGGGAGCATTTTTACGGAGAATCGTCGACGAAGGAAGTGAACGAGAGCGTGCATTATCATTGGGGGTTCCTGGTCGCCGCGCTGTGCGGAGTGGTGGTAGTTGAGATTCTGAACGCCATCGTTGGCGCTCCTGTGATTATTCCTTTTCTGCGCCGGACGTATCATCGTGTTCGAGCAGCCTGGGCGCGCATGTCCGCGGATGCGCCCTCCGGCGCCAGCCGCTCCCTGGCAGATCGCAAGAAAGGGCATTAACCCATGTCCGCCTACAAGCCGCGCGCAGGCGCCTGGTTGACGCTGCTGATTGCGTTCGCGGTTGTGTTGTCAGACTCTCCGGCCCAAGCCTGGTACCTGGCGACGCATCGTCTGATTGCGCTGATGGCCTACGAGCGCCTCTCGGACGACGTGCGAACAGAAGCGGTCAAGATATTGCGGAATCACGAATCGTTTCAAAGCGACTTTGTGGCCGCTATGCCCTCCTCTCTCGATAAGAACGACTCTGCCGCGGTCGACCGCTGGATGTTCTGTCAGGCAGCGGCCTGGCCCGATTTGATCGGAGCAGCCAGGTTTGTCGCGCGCAATAAGCACGATCATCCCACCTGGCATTACATCAACTATCCTGTGTTCCTGTCGTCCGACCAGCAGCGCCGCCTGCAACCTGGGCTCCGTGACAATTTGGCCACGCGCGTCGACGCGGCTGCCGATCTTGCAGAGCTGAACGTGGTTCAGGCATTGAAGCTCTCCCGATCGACCGTCGAAAACTCGAACGCGCCGTCCGCAGTGCGAAGTACGGCGCTTTGCTGGCTGCTCCATCTGGTGGGCGACGCCCACCAGCCGTTACACGATGCCTCATTGTTCACGGAAAAAACGTTTCCGAACGGCGATCGCGGCGGAAATCGAATTCCGATCATTAAAGGAAACAATCTCCATCTGTTTTGGGACAGCTTCCCATCCCCTCAGGGCTCTGCGGAGGATATTCAAGCCCAGGCGGCAAGGCTGGCGGCTACGCCGCTGACCGAGGCGCAAGCCGAAGCGGCGCTTTCGCTCGATCTCGCGCAATGGATCGCCGAGAGTCGCGAAATCGCCCAAACCGCGGTCTATTCCGACGAAGTTTTGCGAGTCGTGCGAGCCGCAGAAGAGGCGCCGGGTAAGCCCGTGGCTCCGATTGACCTTTCGGGCGAATACATCAAGACCGCCGAGCGCGTCGCGCAAATGCGCATCAACCAGGCGGCGTTGAGGTTGGCGGCGCTATTGGAATGTTCATTCGCCCCGAAACTCTGTCCACAGGAATGATCGCTCAGAGTTATCTGATCTCGATGAGAAGTTTATTAGTCAAGCGGAAATCAGCAGGGGACGCGGATGACTGATCTCTTCCTAACACGTTTCGATCCACGGGACGCGCCGAACGTTTGCGCTCCCTGACGCGCGCCGCGACAAGTCACGGCGCATCCAGCAAAGTCGTCGGAGAACCAGTGATGAGCGCCGAGACTCCTGATGAAAACTTCGTAGCCGATTTGCCGCTGCCGTTGGCTCAGATTTATCGTCGCGTGTTTGACGCGACGTCACCGGGAGACCGCTTCAAAGCGGCGCTCTCGCTTTGGGAAGACGGCATCGCTCTGTTGCAAGCGATTGCCATAGCCGCGTATTCTGCGCGACCGCAGGATGACCAATCAGATGATCTTGGCACAGAAACTGTAAAAGATCTCATCGACGCCACGTGCGGAACATGTTGGCGCACCGTGAAGCGATTGACACCCGTCCTGGCGCAAGACAATGTCGCTGGTTTTTCCGAGTTGAACAAGGCGCTATTTGGCCCGACTCGAAGCGATCTGCCTTGGGCCGCCGGACTCGACGCACTGCTGATCGAAACCCTATCGCAAAAGGCGAGTGGCGAAGTATTGCTGGGCAAATCCTCCGGAGGCGCCTCGACCGGCTTGGCGTCTACCGAACGCGACGAGACTGGCCAGACGATTTCACGGAGCACGGTGAGACTGTCCGAGTTATTCGATCACGTGATCGAGGTCCGCAATCGCGAGATGCATGGTCCGATCGGCAGGAAGAGTAACGAAGAGTATCGTAGGGGGGCCACGGCAATGGTGCGCGGTTTCAAAGACGTGTTCAGCCGGCTGGACGTGTTGGCGGGACATCGATTGCTATTGATTCGCGACGTATTCAAGAATTCCTCGGATGAGGCCATCGCCATTTGCTACGAACTTTGCGGCGACGTGCCGCATAAAATCCAACCAATGTCGATCGGCAATTTGGACAAGCTCGATGCGCCGCAAGCGGCGACGTTTCTCGCCGGAACGGTTGGTATCGAATGCGCTAAACGACGTGAAAACGTTGCGCCGAATCCGAATCATTTTATTTCGCTCGATCCGTTGCTCACTTACGATCGGAATAGTCAGCGAATAACTCTATTTATGCGCCCTGAGCAATTCGACGACACGAAGGACCGAGCCAGCAAGCAGAATCCTTTGTCAATCGCATCGTGTGGTTTGGTGGCAAAACTTCGGCACGCACCTTTGAACAGCGCCCTCCTGGCGGAATGGGTCGCAACTCCGAACGATGCGGCCGAGGAGGGTCCCGGCGGCCCTCCGTCAAGCGGCCGGTGGATCGGCGAGTTCGAGCTTTTGAGCAGGCTGGCGATGGGGGGCATGGGAATCGTGTACCGCGCCTACCAGGCTGCTTTTAGGCGCCAGGTTGCTCTCAAGTGTCCGATCCATCCCGGCGATCACCGCGTCGAGGATCGTTTTCGGCAAGAAATGCGCGCGCTGGGGCGCGTGCGGCATCACAATCTCGTGCATGTCTACACCACCGGTTCGGACGGCGTTCAGTGGTTCTATGCGATGGAACTGATCGACGGCGCCGAATTGGCTGACGTCTGGAAGTGCCTGGCCGAACGAAAGACGACGACGGTGAACGTGACCGATTGGCAAGCCGCTTTCGTCCAAGGTCGAGACGTGGCGCGGAGTCGCGAGACTAATTTGAACGGCGAACAACTCCTCGACGCTGATTGGCGCGATACGGATAGCGCGACGCCTGGCGCGCCGGAAGCGTTTGTCAGCTACGTCCATCACATTGTCAGCCTGGTTCGCCAGGTGGCCGACGCGGCCGGCGCTCTGCACGACGAAGGCGTGGTTCATCGCGACATCAAGCCGGGCAACATTCTGATTACCGCGGACGAGGGGCGGCCGGTGCTCATGGATCTGGGGCTGGCCCAACTCGCCGACGACCTCGAAGGCAGACTGACGAGAACCAGGCAGTTCGTCGGCACATTGCAGTATGCCTGTCCCGAACAGTTGACCGGGAAAAAGGTCGAAGCTCCCGCGGACGTCTACAGCCTGGGCGTCACCCTCTGGGAGCTATTATGTCTGCGACCGATGTTCGGCGTCGGCGAACAGACCTCACTCAGTGAAGTGACCCTCCGAGTCCTGGAAGACGAAGCCGAGGCTCCCAGCCGTTACAATCCGAGGGTTCCACGCGATCTCGACGCCATCGTGCTGAAGTGCTTGGATAAAGATCCTCGCCGGCGCTATGTGAACGGGCGAAAGCTCGCCGAAGATTTGGAGCGCTGGGAAAACGACCAGCCGGTCTATGCCCAGCCGCCGACGGTCGGTTACATCCTCCAAAAGAAGCTCAAGCGCAATCGGCGCCTGGTATTGCAAGGGGCCGTCGGGCTGGTCCTTTTGCTTGTCGCTGGCGCGGCGGCCTGGTTCCAAAATGAGCGACGCCAGATCCCCTTCCGCATTGATAGCCTGGCAAAAGCCTCGGACGAAGGAGTTTCGGACGCGCTCGACAATCTCAACTCGCCGCGCTGGCTGGTCACGCCGCAATTACGAAAGGATCTGGAAGATTCGTCGCTCAACGCCGCCGCTCGAACTCGTCTGACGCTCGCCCTGGCCTCGCATGATCCGGCGATGCGGCCCGAGCTAACTCGACAGTTGTTGGATTCCGCTCCCAGTCTGATTGATCTCGCCTTGCAGAGGCTGCGTCCGCTCGATACGGAGTGCATTGGCATTTTGCAGACCACATTGATGGATCGACAGGCGGCTGGGCAAGCGCGTTTGCGAGCCGCGATGGGGTTGTCGAGCTTGGAACCGCCCGCCGAAGAGCTCAACCGCGGCGAGGTCGCCGATCTCGTCGCGCTGGAAATGACGACTTGTTTTATCGCCAATCCCAGCTCTTATGAGACAATCCTGAATTTACTGAAACCTGTCGCCGGAATCGTCGCGCCGGCGCTGGCCAGAATCGTGAACGCAAGAGATCGTTTTGACGGCAGCATTCGTGAGACTGCCGCCAAAATTCTCGTCGACTTCGGCGCTGATCAACCGGAGGCCTTGGCCGAGGCGATTGCAGGCGTGCTCAGCGACGCCCGTACTGATGAAGCCCACGAGCGCACGGAAACGTTGATCACATTTAACGGTCTTGTGAAGCAACTCGAAGCAAATCGCGACAAAGCGAGCGAGGTGCTCACGGCAATCGTGCTGCCGGCAATCGTTGCTCCCAAGACGTCTGAGTCGCAATCGCAGCCGCCGGGAGGCGCCGGCGCCGCTACGGCAACGAAAGTCGGAAATCCGCCGGATAAAGACTCGTCCCAGTCGAAGGAGATCGCGAAAGGAGCCGGCAGAGCTCAAGAAAAGAACGACGTGCTGAAAGAACTCGATCGACTGGATAAAGCGATTCACGTAGCGAACGCGGCGGCCGCTTTACTGCGATTGCAACACGGCGATAACGTCTGGCCCTTATT
>DASXPZ010000697.1:0-10314 GCA_036493275.1 Pirellulales bacterium | reverse complement strand
GCCGGCAGCGGCGGGGCCGAGGTCGCGGTCGAAGTCGGCGGCCAGACTCTGAAGTTCACCGTGCAAGAGACGGGGCACTTTCAACAAATGATTTCCCGAACGATCGGCGAAGTCAAACTCGAAGCCGGCAAACAAACCCTGGCCGTCAAGCCGCAATCGAAGCCAGGCGCCGCGGTGATGGACTTGCGGCGCGTAGTTCTACGCCCAGCGAAGTAGAATACGTCAGATATTTAACTGACTGGGGAATTGTTCGCGCTAAAGCCAGCAGTGGCGCCTGAACATTTGGCTGTGACAAAGCAAGCGTGCCGATGTTCATCACCCCACAATCACGCGCGGCTGCCGGTTCGAGTTCGGCAGCGCTCGGCGGACCAGTTCTTTTACCATCCAGGGAATGTTTCCTTCTCCCAACAGCAAAAAGTTCAAGTTCGCGGCCAGCGGCGGTTCTTGCGACCAGCCGAAGATGATCTCGGGCGGATCGCCGCCGTCTCGGCAGAGCTCCAGGCAGATCGCGGCCAGCACGTGGGAGACGCTGACGCACTTCGAGACGCGGATCACTTCCAGTTGCTCTTCGCGCTCGATCCGCATCAGCGGCTTTTGATAAAAATTACTCGGATCGCCAAGCGTGACTTCGATGAAGATCACCGGGGTCGCGTCCCCTAGTCGAAATTCGCGCTGCAAGGCGCGGCCTTTTTCAGCCAATGACGTCAAACCGGGCCGATGCGGCGCGAGCACCTTGGCGCCCGAATGGGTCAATTCCTGCCACCTCAGATGAGACGGTTCGTCGGCGAAATCGAAACCCTCGAAACGCAACTCCGTGCTTCGGATCCAGCGTGATACGAACGAGCTGATGAGTATCGCCGCGACAAACGCCAGCGCGATCGTCAGCCCCGAGTGATTGATCAACACCGTCAGGCCGGTCATCACGAGAAAGAACCCCACGGCGCCGGCCGAGGCGACGACGAATAGCGCTCGCTTCAGACCGCGCTGGTTGAGCCTGGTCAGATCTTTGCCCGCGGCCAGGGCGCCGCCGGCCAGCAGCATCAGCACGCTAGTGGCGTAGGCCCATTGTTGCGAGGAGGGGCTGGCCCGAAAGACGACTGTGACCAGCAGCACGGTGAGATTCATCACATTCAGGATCACGCCCACCTTGCCGGCCCAACTCACTTCCATGCCCAAGCGATTCAGGTAGTGCGGCAGCAGGCTTTGCAGCCCCATCGTCACCGTGGCGCCGGCCAGGCAAAGGATCGCCACGCTCGACAGATCGAACACGTCGCCAAAGCGATGACCAAACAGCGGGTTGAGCACAGCGGCGCCTTCGCCATTGGCCAGATCGCCGCCATGCGCCAGGTAGGCCAACGCGCGATGCTGCGCCTCGCCGCCAGGGAGCAAATCGGTTTGTCCGACGAGCAATGTGGTGACGCTCACCGCGCTGACCAGGTAGACGGCCATGATCGTTGCTGCGACCACCATCAGCTTGCGAGTGTTCCGCACCCGCGCGGCGATCCCTTCGGCGCCTTTTGCGCCGCCGCTAACCCGCGGAACGACCGTCATGATCAGTTCAAAGCCGCTCAGCCCGAGCGCCATTTGCGGGAACGACCACAAGCAGACCCCAAGCCAGGCGACCCACCAGGCGCGTTGCGGCGCCGCCACAACCTCCCGGGGGCCGCCAGCGATCGCGCTGTCGACCGAGGCTTGAACGTCAAAGATGGCGCCGAGCCAACCTTGCCACAGATCGGGATGACGGCTGATGTAGAGTAATCCGCTGCCGATCACCAGCGCCGTCAGCGCCAGGTAACAGCAAACCGCGGCAGTTGTAACCACTAGAATCTGCCGCGTCACGCCGCGCTTCAGAAACTGCCACGCCGCCAGCGAGGCGATCGACAGTCCTAGCGTGATCGCCACTTGCGGTTCGATGAGCACTCTCAGCAGATACTCTAGCGGAGGCCACAGGGCATGGTCGTCGAGCGAGAGCCCGTCCGGCAGGCGCGCGAGCAAGCGCTGGCCGTGTGGATTGTGAATCAAATGAATCGCCGCGTCAGCCAATGACAGGCTGCGCGTGATGACGAAGTCGGCGGCGGCAAAGCCCAACAGCGTCAGCACGACCAGCTTGCCGCGCCAGCCCGGTATCAGGCTTTGCAGCAGCCCGGTGGCGCCGCGGCCGTCGGGCGAGCGCCCCACCAGGTACCAATAGACCGGTATCGCCAGCAAAAAAGTGACCAGCACCACGCCGCCGGCGGCCACCGGAGCCAGGGGCCCGGCGGCCTCGGCGGCGATCGATGGCAAATAGGCCAGCGTGCTGAAGTAGTCGACTCCGATCAGGCAGAGGATCAGCGGCCAAGGGCTGGTCGAATCGACCGCATTCGGGCGGTTCTGTAATGTCATGGGAGGTAGCCTGGGTTCCATCAGCTTTTGAATCGATCGAAACATCGTGACGCGAAAACAGTCCGTTTATCCGGCGCCTCGTTCGATCGATTCGCTAGGCCGATTTCTCCCGTTCGCTATCTACCACGTCCATCACCGCGGCGCGCTGATGGAGCACGCGATCCAGATCCTTCCAGAAAAAGAACAGGCCGATGATATTGTCCCAACGCTTGATCACATTCTGATGATTGTCGACCGCCAACAAGTCGCCGCCGCCGAATGTGAGAATCGTTTCAAGCACGTCGCGATATTGAGTGCGGAACCGCAGACCGGTGCGGTCGGTCAGTTCGCTCCCTTCGCCGAAGTGAAACTCGCCGATCTCGTTGGGCGTGAACTTCTTACGGCCGTTGAGCGCCATGTGCAACAGCGACCCGCACCAGGGAAGCAACAGCAGCCAGCTCAACACCGTGGCGGTTCCTGGATCGAGCTTTGGTTGCAATCCGGCCAGGTAATGAAACACCGTGCTGAGGATCGCCACGTTCTTGATGTCTTCGAAGTATTTCGACGTCAGCCACGCCATGGCGAAGATCAGCACCCACAAGCCCAGCTTGCGGGCGCTAAAATCGTAAAGCAGCGTGACCATGAAATAGAGCAGCACCCAAACGTAGAGCCAACCGAGGTCGACGGCCAGGTCGGGCTGCTTTTCGACGATCGCTGCGCAGGCAAATCCGACGACGATCGGAAGCCAGAGATAAAAGCTGGGGTGCGCCGAGTACACGGTTACTTCGTCGATCGTCCCGCGCCGACCGCGGATCACCACCAACGGCAGCGTGATCATGAACCGCGCGAATTGATAGACGGCCCGCAAGGCTGGCCGAATCACTTTTCGCCGCGGCTGCCCCGCGGCTTGTTCGAAATGACCATGGTGATCGACGTCCTTGCCCGTTCCCGCTTCATCGGACTTGCCCACGGAAAGATTCTCCTTTGGGGTGATTGTTGCCAGCCCCTATTTTAATGATTGGTCAAGGCGGTCCACTAGAGCGACAGAAGGCGATTGCGTTCTGGATTATCGTACCTCAGCATCTTGATCAGATTGGAAGCGGGCGGGAAAAGCCAGAGGAGTTTGCGAAAATCGCACGAGCGGATAACGTCGGCGCCGTTCGGAGTTAAATGCGGTAGTTCTGGGGGCGGACAGTGATTTGGCGCCGGATGTGCTTTCGCACGTCCCGTGCGCAAACGTCATGGAATTCGAGAAAGGGCGGATCGAATTTCGTTTTCGCTCTTCCTGCAGAGCCCGAGACGTGGTTTTGCCCTTGGCGAATCCGGGCGATCAGCTTGGTCGAGCGAACCGGCCTTCCGGCGCGGCTATTTTCGTCGCCCGGTATTTTCTGAATCAAAGAACTTGACGAGCGAGTCTGGAATCTGTATTTTAACTAAACTATTAGTTTAGTCACAGCGACGGGACTGGGCCGCGTGCCGAGAACGTGATGGGACGGCAAGCCCCAAGAGATTACGAAGGAGCGACCAATGGTCGAAATCAGTCCGAGCGAACGCGAGCTCGACGTGTTGAAGGTCCTGTGGAAATTGGGCGAGGCGCCGGTCCGCGAAGTCCATCGGGCGATGTGCCCCGACGGTGAGTGCGCTTTCACTACCATCCAAACGCTGCTCCGCATCATGTCGGACAAGGGGCTCGTTTCGCAACGCAGCAAGGCTCGCACGCTGTACTACAAGGCGAAGTACAGTCCGGAGCGAGCCAGTAAGCGCTTTTTGCACAAGGTCTTCGATGGCTCGCTCGACCGATTGGTGCTCAGCATGCTCCAGGCCGAAGACGTCTCGGACGACGAGCTAAAACAACTGGAACAGATGATCGCCAAAGCGCGCAAGAACAGACCGACGAAAGGGAGGCCCTGACATGTTGGGAGCCGCCAAGTTCTTTTATTGGATCGCTACGGTCGAGTCGATTGCCTTGGTGCTTCTCTCGGTCGAAGTTGCGTTGGTCTATTTTCTGCCGCGCCCAATCGAGCGCCTGCGCACGATTCAGGCGACCATGGCAGCGCTCGTCGTTGCCTGTCTGTTGCAATCCGCGCATGTCCTGCCGCAGGTCTCACTCGGCTTGCTGAGCGTGGAAGAATCCGCCGCAGCCGACGCGCAGGTCTCAGCCGCTACGAATTCATCCTCTGCGCCGCAACTCGCCAGCGAACCAACTTCCTCCCGCGCCTCCGACGCAACGTCATTGGCCAAGCGGCCGTCGCACGCGCCGGGGCAGACCGGCCCGTTCTCCATGGACCAGTCAAAGGCGTCGTCGGACGGCGCGGAAGGTAGCGCTACAAAAGAAGTGGACGTCGCCGAGGTCCTCGAAGCAGAAGCTCCGCGGGCGAAAACTCGCTCCTGGCAATCGGTTCAAACAGCCGTCGTGGCGATTTTTCTCTTCGGCGCCGCCTGGTCGCTCGCGCATCTTCTGCCGGGCGTGCTGCGCCTGCGGCGCATCATCCGTCGCAGCCGACCGGCGCCCGCGCCCCTCGCGCAGTTGCTGACTCAGATTATGAACGGTGAAAAACGCAAACTGACCTTGCGCATTTCTTCCGAGATCCGCGTCCCCGTGGCCATCGGCGTGCGGCGGGGCGTGATCTTGCTGCCGGAATCGATTCGGCGCGCAAGCAACGACGAGGCGCTCCGCTACTGCCTGGCTCACGAGTGGTCGCACGTGCGCAATCACGACGTCGCCCAGTGGTGGGCCGTGCAATTGTGCCAATCGCTCCTCTGGTGCCAGCCGCTCTTCTGGATGTTGCGGCGCGAACTGCGCGTCTGCCAAGATCAGATCGCCGACGATTTTGCGGCGCGCCAGACGGCCGATCCCCTTTCGTACGCCCAATTATTGATTGAGCTGGCGCGACAGGCCCGCGGCGCGCGATTGGCGATGGCGTTGACGATGACCGACGGACAATCAAGCCTCGCCCGGCGGATTCGATTGCTGACCGACGGAAGCTACCGCTGGACCTCGGTCGGGCGGCCTCGCGTGCAAATTGCGGCGGCGCTGGTGCTCGTGGCCGCCACGTTCGGCGCGGCGCTGGTCGATTTATCGACAGCCCACGCAGCGAAAGACGACAAACTGGCAACAATAACAGACAGCAACGGGACAGGCGCGGCCTCTACTGACAAATCGAAAAAGGACGAAGCGAACAAGGACCAGCCGGAAAAGAACGCGACGGAAAAAGAGGCTGCGGAAAAGGAGGCTCCGCCCGAAGTTCCGAAAGAGCTCAACTATTTTGGCGTCGTGATCGACAAGACGACGAAGGAGCCGATCGAAGGCGTGAGGATCACCGTTCGCCGTTCGGTTCACTCCGATGACCGCATCCTCGAAGAATCGAAGCACACCACCAACGATCGCGGCGTGTTTCGGTTTGTCATCCCGCCCGAGCAGGTCGCCGAGCCGATGCTCTACATCGAGCTCGACGTCGAGCATTCAGATTACGCGCCGAAGAAGGGCTTCGGTTACTCGCTGGGCATGATTCGCAAGAATCTCAAGAACGGCGAGCCGCCATTTTTTACCCGCACCGAGCTCGATCCGGCCGAACCACTCACCGGGCGCGTGGTCGATCCGGCTGGCAAGCCGCTAGCGGGCGTCGAGTTGCTCACCTACTCCGTCGGCGCGCCGTCGTCTCCCAATTTGTTCGAGTACGGCAGCTTCGAGCACGGCAAAACAGCCGAAGACGGCTCGTTCCGGATGAACCTGGTCAAAGGGGGGACTTCGATGCTGTGGATCTCGCCCGAAAAATTCGCCTTGCGCCAGCTCCTCATCGGTGACAAAAAAGGAGATTTAGGTGACGTGCAAGTGGCCGCGGGCGTGACGAGCGAAGGGCAGGTTGTCGACGCCGAAGGGAAGCCCGTTGCTGGCGTGTGGGTCAATCTCGAAGACATTGCGGCGCACAATGAGATCAAGCTCCCGGTCAGCGGCGCCATGTACCGCTCTGCCAAGACCGACGCCGAGGGTCGTTTTCAGCTTGGCCCGGTCAAGCCAGGATCGGAATACAAGCTGACGGTGGAATCGACCCCGTCCGAGATGCGATTCCATCACAGCAAAAAGCAGAAGGTCGAACTTCCGGCGGTCTTCATGCCTCGCACGGTCGCGATTGCCGAGCCGGCCCTGCCGCTTCGCATCCAGGCGTCGCCGCATGTGCTTTTTGCCGCTCAGAATCGCGACTCGAAAGGCAAGAATTGCCGCGGCCACTGGGTATTGGTCTACGGCCGGCTGGACGGCGAAAACTTCTTGGCGCAGATGGAATCGGACGACGAGGGCCGAATCCAAGGAAAACTGCCGCGCGGCTTGAAGCAAGCTCAGATCGACCTCACGACGAACGAGCACAGCTCCTTGCGCTACAGGATCGGAAAAGACAAGCCGCTAATGCGCGACACGCAGGGGCCCGCGTCGATCGGCCCTCTCGATCACGACTTGCTTGATTTCGAAATCATCCGCTACGTGGCCCCGATCGTGACGCTGAAGGTTGTCGACCAGGACGGAGCGCGCGTGGCGGACGCAAAGGTCGCCGGACTCTATACCGATTCTGATGACAGCTCCAGAGTCTCTCCCGCGGGTGGATTGCGTACCGACGTATTTTTCAAACCGCCGCTCGATGGCCTCCATCGTTCGGTGAATCTGCTGCCCGACGAAAAAATCAAGTTCATCGCCCACGCCGATGGCTATGCCGACGCCGCGGAAGAAATGACCCTCAGCGAAGGAGAAATCAAGGAAGTGACGCTGGTCCTCAAGCGTAACGCCAAACCGGATGACGCCACGAAGCCAGACGAACGGAGCGCCGCCGCCGAGGCGAAACCGACGAACTGATTTTCGGCAGTTTACTCTGCCGGGCGTCTCGCCGATGTCTCGCCTCCCATGTCAGCGGGTTGCAGTGTCACGGCGTTGGGGAATGCCGATTGATGGGCTTGTTGGGGCGCTGATGCTGCCCTATCCGCGGGCACGGCTAACCCGACGCTTGATTTGCAGGCTTAGATCCCATCGGACTTTTTCAAGTTGCAATTGCGACATAGCAATTGAACATTCCCATCTGAATTGCTGCCACCTTTAGCTACCGGAACAATATGGTCAAATTCTAAATAATTCGTCGCAGCGCACTCTGCACACTTCCCACCGTAGCGTTGCCACACACGCTGCCGGACGTCGCGCGCAATATGCCGCGAACGGCGCGATTCGTCCTGATTGCGTAGGACTTGGTTCGCCATTGCCAGCGCGCTTTGAAGAATGGCGCAGGGGATGCGCCGTCGTCCATTGCAAATGAATCGCTGTGTGGGTTTTCCTCGGAGCTGTACTGCAATTATGTCATGCGAAAGATCGTATGCGACAATCCTTGAGAATCCGAACGAGTCAGATCGTGTGGTAGAGCTAAAGGCAAGTCGCGAGTCGGTAATCGTTAACGTACCATAGTGGATCAAGCGTGATGGTCCACTTTTTAGCAACTTAACACTTTCCCACGTCGCTTCTCCGTGAAAATGAACAAGTTCTCCCGCTTGAACGCTTAGACCGGTCGGAGCAGGAAGCGTCGGGAGTCTGCCAATCCTGGCATCCGTCACAATTCGCATCTCCTGCATTTCAGCCAGCACATAATTTCGAGTCTGACTGGGGACCTCGAATGTGCCGAGCATACTGAGCAGAAGCGCTTCCTCCTGCTGGGACAAAGCACCTTCAAGTTTTGAGTCCGCAAGAACGTGCTCTATATAGCGCACTGCTTGAGGGCGAATAGCCGTCAGGACATCCGCGCGTGACAGTCCAAGTCTGCCTGCAATCGTAACAATTCGTTCAAGGGCATCGACGGCCGGAATGCTCTGCTCCAACGCTGCAACAAATATCCCGCTTAAAAATAACTCGCCCTCCGTCTGAAAAAACTCCTGCATAAACTGATTGAGAGGTCGACCAGCAGCCGCGGCAATTTCGGCGAGCATCGCGGATTCAGCCGGCGTAATCACTCCATCATCCATTGCCTGAGCAAGCGCCGTTGCAAATCGTGGTCTCGCTTGGGCGATGTTGATCGTATGAAGTGTTGATTCGGGCAGCCGTAGGCACGTTGCAACCCAGGCTAATGTTGCACGCTCATTCTTCTCAACTCGACCATCCTTCCAGGCTCGCTCCAGAAGTTTCTGATAGACATTAATTTTCGCTTGCTCGAGATGATGTTGTTTATAGGGCCTGTCTTTGAGGAAAACGTCCAAGGAGAAAGATTGCTTGAGCCTGGCAACGCCTTGGTGAAGTAGCTGAGTCAGATCCGCAATGTCTTGGTCCTTGTCAGGATCGACGAGATTATCGAAGCAACTCTTCACCCACTTGCGAAAGACTGTCATGATGCCACTCTTAAGTAGTCCGGATCGGACAATGGGTTAAGATTTTTATGCGCTCCATTGCGCTATGGGGCAACGCAAGCGATGCGGAAGTTCTAATTCTCTAAAGTATCCTTGCCGTCTCGACAAGTAGCAATGGGATCTATTAATTCTGAACGGCCATAGCGGGCACATCAAAACCATTCCGAGGACGATTTCTATCGCTTATCTAACTGGTGTCGGCGCCCCGGCAAACAGCGCCGTCAGTCCTTCGCCGGTCGTTGGGTGGGCGAAGATGCCTTCGCGGAAGACCGTGTACGGAAGCCGGCCGAGGATCGCTACTTCGACCGCTGTCATCAGTTCGCTCGCCTCGACGCCGAGCGCGGTGAAGCCGAGTATGCGGTCGTCCGCGCCGATCAAGGCCTTGGCCAGGCCGCGGCTCTCGCCGTGCGTGCGGGTGCGCATGATCGCGGCCATCGGAAGCTGACAGACGCGATAGGGAATGCCTTGCTCGCGGGCTTCTTTTTCCGTCAGGCCGACATGCGCCAACTCGGGATCTGTGAACAGGCAATACGGAATTAGGCGATTGCGCGTCGTGCGAGCGCCGCCGCTTAAATTGGCCAAGACCACGCGGCAGTCGTCGTAACTGACATGCGTGAACTGAGGACTGCCGGCGCATTCTCCCATCGCCCAAACGTCGGGCGCCGTCGTTTCCAATCGTTCGTTGACGCGCACGTAACCGCGGGCGTCGAGCGCCACGCCCCCGAGCTCGACTCCCAGCCGATCAGTGTTTGGCGTGCGGCCGGTCGCTACGAGCAAATCCGACGCTTCGATCGTGCGCTCGGCGCCGCCAGAGCGAACCGTGAGTCGGACGCCTTGCCCGGAGCGACCGGCGACGCTCACCAGCTCGGTGTTCAACAGGATTTCGATTCCGTCGTCCTGCAATATCTGCGAAATCATCTCGGCGAATTCCGCGTCTTCGCGCTCCAGAAGTTGGGCGCCGCGCTGGAGGATCGTGACCCGGCTGCCGAAGCGACGCAATGCTTGCGCAAACTCCAGTCCGACGTAACCTCCGCCCAGGATCACCAGATGCGCAGGCAAGCGATCGAGATCGAGCGCTTCGACGTGCGTCATCGGCTGTGCTTCGGCCATCCCTGGCAGGTTGGGGACGAACGCGCGAGTGCCGACGGCGATGAAAATCCGCTCGCCGCGCAGCGTGCGCGTTCCGCCGGCGTTCAGCGCGACCTGCACCGTCTTCGGCTCAGTGAATTGGGCGTGCCCCATCAACAGCTCGGCGCCGCTGTCGTGGAACAGCTTGGCGTGCAGCTCCATCAGTCCGTCGATCATCTCTTTCTTGCGGCGCCGGACGCCCGCCATGTCGAGCTTGGAGTCCGTGAGCGAGATTCCGTACCGCGTGGCGTGCTCCACGAGCGAGGCGACCTTGGCGCTATAAATCACGTTCTTGCTCGGCAGGCAGGCGACCGTCGGGCAGGCGCCGCCAACGATCGCTCGTTCGACCACGATCGATGGTTCGCCCTGCCGAGCCAGCGCCCAGGCCAGGAATTTGCCTGCTTCGCCGCTGCCGATGACGACGTTTTTATATTGCTCGCTCATGTCGGATTACTG
>DASXPZ010000696.1:0-2426 GCA_036493275.1 Pirellulales bacterium | reverse complement strand
CCCCGCGCCACCCAACTCCGTTCCGGTGCCCGCCAAATGGGATCCCCGCTACTATGCCATCCGCAGCGGGCTGGGAAGCTCGGTCACTTCGGCTTCGCCGGAGTTACTCCAAAGCCTGACGGCGATTCGGTTGAACATGCGTCAGCGCTGGCAAACCAAGCGCGGACCGCTGGTCTCGCGGCACATTATCGATTGGATCACGTTCGACACCGGCGTCTCGGTCTTCCCGCAGGCGAATCGCGATGATTTCGGCCAGGTGTTCGGGCTGGCGAATTACAATTTCAATTGGCACGTCGGCGACCGGACGACCCTCGTCTCGAGCGGTATTTTCGACTTCTTCCAGGGAGGACAGAAGCTGGTTACGGTTGGCGCGTTCCTGAACCGTCCTCCGCGCGGCAGCTTGTATGTCGGCTTCCATTCGCTCAACGGGCCAGTCGTGCCCAATGTGTTAACGCCATTCAACAACCAGGTGCTGCTCACTACGTACAGCTATCGGATGAGCCCCAAGTGGATGTCCGGCGCGGGCTTGTCCTATAACCTGGCGGGCAAAAATATCGGCGAAAATCTTACGCTCACACGAATCGGCGAGTCGTTCCTGGTTAGCATGGGCGTGACCGCGGACGTCAGCAAGAACAACTTCTCGTTCAGTTTCATGGTCGAGCCACGATTCATGCCGCGGACCATGCTGGGACGAGTCGGCGGAGCTCAAATCCCTATCGCGGGGCAGAACGGATTGGAATAGGCGCAGTTCGGTCCTAGCAGAGCTACATAATCCGAGTCTTGTTCTGTGCCGCATAATCGTTACGTTCGGCGCCTTTGCGGGAAGAGTCGACGCCTGGTTTGGCGCCGCGTCTCCCATTTGGCTGCGATCGTTTGACCGCCCCCTGGGGCAACCTACTCTTGTTTGCCCTCGCCCCCCCTCGCCGCCAGATTGTCTGTCTCTCGCCTTAGGCCCGCGTTCCCCAGTGGCCCCTTGCAGACTGGTCGGAAGCCATGATGCTCACGGAAACGTGTCCCGGCGCGCTGTTGCGGCCTGCCATTCGGCCGTTCGATCCGACGAAGATTCTCGTGGTGGACGACGACGTCGAAGTGGTCAACGCGCTGCGACGCCGATTGATCCAGCAGGGCTTCGAGGTCTTGACCGCCAAAAACGGCGCGCAGGGCCGATCGCTGGCCCGGCGCCACCGCCCCGACCTGATTCTGCTCGACCTCCGCCTGCCAGACGTCGATGGCTTGAAGCTTTGCCAGGAACTGACCGACTCCCCCACGACCTGCGGGATTCCGGTCATTCTGATCAGCGGCTGCGATCATGCTGACGTTATCCAGCAATCTCGCGAGGCGGGTTGCGAGTATTTCCTCCGCAAGCCGTACGACCCGAATGTGCTATTGAGGCTGGTTCGGCATGCCCTGAAGGCGTCGCGCAGCTGGCCACACGCCGAGCGAGGAAGAATGACCGCTTATTCGCGCCCTTGAGCCGGCGCGAGCGCATAGGGTATCATCATGGCTCACCGTCCGCCGTTGGCAGGACAAGTTGTGCAGGTTACGTCGCCGCTGGATCGGGTCCGCGGCGCGATCACGAGCCTGCTGAGAGAGACATTGAGGATACCGCGTGGGAACGAAGAAAACGGGCAAGGGGCGACGCAAAGTAGGCCGCAAGAAGCGCCGCATGCGCTCCCGTATTCGGCATCGCAAGGGTTAAAGGCGCAGCAGCAACTGGCGTTGTCTGCGCCATAGCGCTTGCGCGCCGCCGCTGTCCGCAGTGTTTCTGTCCGGCGTTCCGTAGAGCGGACGTTCTGGCGGACTGCTCCCGAGTGGCTGGCCACTGTCTGGCGCCTGATCTGGTTACAAGACAGCAATGGGAGCTGCACGCGCCTGCGCCAACCCGCTCGCTCACGCCATAGATCGTTGTCGGCTCACTTGGCAGCGTGCTAAACTTGGGGGTACATGTTCGGCCGCCCAGACGCTAGCGCCCATGAAGCCCCTCCGGATCAAGAACCCCCGTCGACGATTCACCGCGGCGCGCGATGAAAACGGCGTCCCTCACGTGCAGGCCGGATCTCTGCAAAGCGCCTTGTATGGCCTTGGCTTCATGCACGCCGTCGATCGGCCCACGCAGATGTTGTTCGCGCACGCGCTGGCTTGCGGATGTTCGACGGAACGGATCGCCGATAAGCCGGAGCTGCTGGAGACCGATCGCTTCTTTCGCCGCGTCGGCCTTTACTTGCAACTCGACCGCGAAGTCGCGCGCCTCGACGACGTTACCTTCACCAATCTCACGGCCTATTGTGAAGGCATCAATGACGGCATGAAGCAGTACGGCCGCTCGCTGCCGATGTGGGCGACCGGTTTTCAGCTTCACCCCTGGAGCCAGCAGTCGGCGATGCTGATCGGCAATCTGCTGAACTTCGGCGGCCTGGCCGTTGGTC
>DASXPZ010000695.1:0-9544 GCA_036493275.1 Pirellulales bacterium | reverse complement strand
TGATGTTCCGCGCGATGGGGCAGCAGCTCGCCCAACAGAACAAAAAGCCGTCTCGCGCGTCGGAAGGCGACCTGTTAATGGCGCTGTTCGACAAGAACCGCGCGCTGAGCCTGAAGCGGCTGATGGCCGAGCAATTCGAGGACCTGGAAGGCGCCATGAGCGCGTTCGAGGGACCCAACGGTTCGACGATCATCACGGAGCGCAATAAAGTGGCGCTCAAGGTGCTGGCCGAACAAATTGCCGCGGGCAAAAAGAAGATCGCCGTCTTCTACGGCGCAGGGCACATGCCCGATATGGAAGAGCGTATGACCAAGGACATGGGCGTGCATCGCGACGCGGAACAATGGCTCGCCGCCTGGGATCTGCGCAGCAAGGCGGAGATCGCCCGCGCTAAGGCCGAGAAAGAAGCGGCGGACAAGTCCAAGGAGGGCGCAGCGAAAGATGAAGGACCTAAGAACGACGGCGCCAAGAAGGACGACGAAGCCAAGTCTAACGGCGATCAGTAGTCGATGTTACAGTCGCGGCTGCGCTTAACTGCGGTTTTGGTCGAAACTCGTAGACCTGGTAGCAACCGACACGCGCAGGCTCGCGCGGACCATTCAACTTGACACGATAAGTGTTCTCTCCCATCAGGTCATAACGCGCCGTCATCTCTGCCAGCCAGGCGTTGAACGTCGCCTCGTCTCGCGTCACTCCCTGGTCCCAGTACAAAACGCAGCGCAACGGACGTTGTCTGGACGGGTTGCCGACGTTGATGGGCCGTGGCCCGTTTCGGTGCGACGCCGAATAGATTCTCTGATAGCAACTGTAATCTTCCCCTACGAACCCGTGGAAAAAGTCTTTGCCCAGGTCGTTGCGCACACAGACCACGTCCGCCTCCGACTCATTCCATGACCAAAACCAGCGGACGAAACCGCGATGTTCGAAATCGACGACTCGCTTGTAGGGGCTGACAAGATCCTTGGCCATACTCCCCCCGCCGACAACGAGCAGCAAGATTACGCCTGCGGCATAAAATCGACGTCGCGCCTCGGGTCGTGTCAACCAACTGATGCCGCATGCTGCGCCATAGCCCACCATCAAGCAGGCCAGCGATGCATACCACTGCGCCAGCCGGGCGCCTCCGTACGGATAACGACGCAGGGCAGCCGCCAACAGCGCCAGCCCCAGCGGCGCCAAAACCATCGTCGAGAGCGTGAATTGCCGACGACGTATCACCGCGCCGACGCCGATCGCGAAAAAGAAAAAAGAGACGATGCTGCCTCCATGGTCGTCTCCCATGGGGTAGGCCATCATTTCGCTCGAGTGCTGAATGAACAGCCATTTTGCCAGGTGGAAGGGATTCGCCGGCGGAAATCCCCCCTTCCAATAATCAATCATAAAGTCGCTGCAGCTCTTGTATTGACCTGAAGAAACAAGCTGTAGCAGCAGGCCGAATGTCGCGACGAACGCCAGGTTATAAATCGCCAGCGGCGTGAATGCCCGCCAATCCCGGCGCTCGAAGGCGCTCCAGGCCAGCGCCAGGCAGACTCCTCCCGCGACAAACACCGTGGGATAAGAGAGCGCCACCATCAGCGGTCCTACGACAACCAAGGCCCACAGCCAGCGCCGATTCTCCGGCTGTTGCCAGGCCCGAACCGCTAACACGATCAGCACCAACGACGCGCACAGGTCCGATGCGTACGGTTTGCATTCCGCGGCGTGTCGTATGGGATGGTAACTCACCGCGAACACGCCGACGGCCAACACCATCGCTATGGGGCTCAACAAGCGGCGCGCCAGGTGATGAAATAAGAGCACGCTGCTCACGCCCGTGAGGACCGACCATAACCGCAGTGACCATTCGGAAAAGCCGAACAGCTTGATCGACGTCAGCTCGATCCACAGGTAAGGGAGGGGGGCAATCTGCGCCATCGTCAGCGGCTCGAACATATCGCCGTAGTCGCGCTGCAAGAAGTTTTGCGCCAGGAATAACTCGTCTCCCCACAACGGGAATTTGAGCAGATAGCGCCCCAAACGGAGCATGACTCCCAAGCCCACGAATATCCAGGCCAGGGTTTCCAGGCGAGGCTGCCAGGCGTCTCCGTCCGAGAGCACCGCGGCGTCGAGAAAAGCGCCCGGCGTCGTTCGCGCCGTGCCCGATGTCGAAGCATTGGTTTGCATCGCTGAATTCCAGATGAATTGAGGGCTTCTCGCGAAAAACTAAGGTCGCGGAAAGATAGGATTTCGCGCCCAGCGCTACAAGTGCAGATCGCCTCCACTGCCTGCAACGCCAGCAACGCCAGCGACGACCTGAAGAGCAGCGCGCCGTACGGCTGGACTACAAGCCGCATTGCGTCCGATAGGAATTCTTACGTGGGCATTCACGGCGAAGTGTGCCTCGCGATCCTCCCCTCCTTGCTCGCCCCATTCGATTCGGAGTCCCGCCGATGCGAATCCATCGACTCGTCTGCCGTGGATTGACCCCTTTCGTCGTGCTAGTCGCTTGCGGCGCCATGGCGCAGGCCCAGGCTATCGTCCCCGGATCGGGACACAAGATGACGATCGCCGGAGACGACTTCGAAGATCCCGAATGGACCTATGTCCCCAATAATCCCAAGAGCAGCTACGACGTCGACAAGCAACTGCGTCATCCGGCGGGCTATTCGAAGAACGGACGCTGGCGCGAAAACACCGATCGCGGCCATCCCGACGTCGTTCGCCGCGTCGAGACGCCCGAAGGGGGACTGCCTGGCAGCATGGGAGCGCTGTTGCTGGCTTCGAAGGTGACCGGCATCCCCGGTCAACCCTCCGGCAAGGGAGAGCAAGACGATCTCTACATGAACATCGACACTCGCATCGGCCGCTACATTCCGGTTTCGTATGGACCGAGCGTCGTCGTGCGGGTCTATCTGCGACCGTTCGAAGAATGGGAATCCCGCGTCGGTTCGTCGTTCGCTTTCCGCGCCACCTGCCGCGGCACGAAACCGGACAGCAAGAAAGACACCGAGCCCTACTGGCCGGGCATCTTCATTAATTACCACGGCAGCCGTGGCAAGAACGGCGCGCCGGCTTCGCTGGTCATTCGCGCCGCCAATCCCGGCAACGATTACCAGGTGCTGCCGATCAAAGAACCGGGCTGGTGGACACTCGGCATGTCGTTCTCGCCTGATGGCATGATCCACTACTATGGCCATCCGGGTCTCGAGGACCTGACGAGCGAAGATCGTCTTGCTTCACACCGGCCATACAACTTTAGGAACCTCTACCTGATCGATTGCTTCTTCGACGTCTTCGGCGCCAACAACGGCCAGACGTGGACGACAGGCTGGATCATCGACGACCCGGCAGTCTACACGACAACGGTCATGCCAGCCTTGCAAGCCCGCGGCAGAGCGGCCACCCGGCCAACGCGGTAGATTCAGGTTTGGCTCCGCCCTTCAAACCCTTCTCCCGGCGGGAGAAGGTGGCGGACGGCAGTCCGCCGGGGACGGGGGAATGCGCGCCGCCGCCTACTTCACCACAAAATTTACCAGCCGCCCCGCGGCAACAATCACTTTCACCACCGTCTTGCCGGCCAGCAATTCCGCGATCCGCTCATCGGCGCGGGCGGCCGCTTCCATCGCCGCCGCGTCGGCCTCGGCGGCGACGCTGATCCGGCCGCGCAGCTTGCCGTTGATTTGCACCGGAATCTCGATTGTATCTTCTTTAATCGCAACTTCGTCGAATACCGGCCACGCTTGATTCGACAACGATTTGTCATGCCCGAGCAATTGCCATAGCTCTTCAGCCATGTGCGGCGCAAAAGGCGCCAGCAGCAGCGCGAGCGTCTCCATCGCGGCGCGGGGCCGGCGTTCTTCCTTCAAGAAGAAGTTGGTGAACTCCATCATCTTCGAGATGGCGGTGTTGAAGAACATCTTCTCGATGTCGTGCGTCACTCCCTGGATCGTGCGATGCAGCACGCGGTTCTGCTCAGGCGTAATCGGAACGTCTTGCACCGCCGGGTTGAGAATCAGCGTTTCGGCCCGCTCGTTGACGATCATTCTCCATGCGCGGTCCAAAAAGTTCCGCACGCCATTGACCCCCTCCATGCTCCAGGGCTTCACCGCTTCGAGCGGGCCCATGAACATCTCGTAGAGCCGGAGCGAATCGGCGCCGTATTCGGCCACTACCTTGTCCGGGTTGACCACGTTGCCGCGGCTCTTCGACATCTTGAAAGCGCGGGAGTCGAGCTTGATCTCGGGCTGAGCGGTCAACACAAACGCGTCTCCCAGTTTTTGCGTCTGCTGCGGCGGAACACGCACGGCGGTCAGCTCCGCGCCGTCGCTCTTGCGGGCCGGCTTTTTGCCTGCTTCGCCCGGCGTCACATTTGCGGCGCTCACCCAAGCGCCGGCCGCGTCTTGATAGCCGGTGACTTCGACTTCGCCGAGGATCATCCCCTGGTTCACCAGTTTGGCGAACGGCTCCCGTGTAGTGACGACGCCCAGATCGAACAACGCCTTGTGCCAGAAGCGCGCATAGAGGAGATGCAGCACCGCGTGCTCGGCGCCGCCGACGTAGAGATCGACCGGCATCCACGCCTTTTCGAGCGCCGGGTCGATCAGGGCCTGTTTGTTCGTGGGATCGATGAACCGCAGGTAATACCAGCAAGAGCCGGCCCATTGCGGCATGGTGTTCGTTTCGCGCTTGTAGCGCACGCCATCAATGACCGGGTAGAGCCATTCCTGCGGCGCCTCTTCCAGCGGAGGCTCCGGCCGGCCGTGCGGCTTGAAGTGGGTCATCACCGGCAGGTCGAGCGGCAGGTCCTTGGCCGTGAGCCCCCGCAGTGCTCCGGTCGGATTTCCCTGGGCGTCGAGCTCGTGCAGAATCGGGAATGGCTCACCCCAAAAATGTTGCCGGCTGAAGAGCCAGTCGCGTAGTTTGTAGTTCACCGCCTCGCGGCCGAAGCCTTTTTGGGCCAGGGCGGCAATGATCTTCTGCTTGAAGTCGACCGTCTTCAGCCCATCGTATTCGCCGGAATTGATCGCCACGCCTTCTTCGGCATGGCAGACGACTCCCGCGCGAACCCGGTTGCGGATCTCTTCGTTTCCTTGCGGATCGACCACCGGCACGATCGGCAGGCCGAACTGACGGGCGAATTCAAAGTCACGTTCGTCGTGCGCCGGCACTGCCATGATAGCGCCGGTGCCGTAGCCCATCAGGACGTAGTCGGCAATCCAGATCGGTGTCGGCTCGGCGTTGACCGGATTGATGGCGTAGGCGCCGGTGAAGACGCCCGTTTTCGATTTCGCCAGATCGGTCCGGTCGAGATCGCTTTTGCGAGTGGATTGCTCGCGGTACTCGCGCACCGCGGCGAGCTGCTGCGGCGTGGTCAAACGGTCCACCGCCGGATGCTCCGGCGCCAGCACCATGTACGTGGCGCCGAACAGCGTGTCTGGGCGCGTGGTGTAGATCCGCAAAACGTCTTCGCGCGGTTTGCGGGGAAAATGCTTTCGCTTGCGTTCCGCGCACCATATCGGGTACTCGTTGAATATGAATTTATCACGATGGCTAGTCGCACCGACGAAAAAATCGATCTCGGCTCCGACGCTGCGCCCAATCCAGTTGCGCTGGAGCGCCTTGATCCCTTCGGACCAATCGAGCGGTTCCAGGTCGCGCTCCAGGCGTTCGGCGTAGGCGGTGATTCGCAGCATCCATTGCCGCAGCGGGATCCGCACCACCGGATGACTGCCACGCTCGCTCAGGCCGTCTTTAACTTCTTCATTCGAGAGGACCGTCCCCAAAGCCGGGCACCAGTTCACCGGCGCTTCGAGTTGATAGGCCAGTCGATTTTCGTCCCGATAGCGGCGGATGGCCGCTTCGCCCTCGGCAGTCACGTCGTTGGGGATCGGCAACTCTTCGATCGGACGCGCGCGCTGTTGGGCCGTGTCGAAAAACGAGTTGAAGAGTTGCAGAAAGATCCACTGCGTCCAGCGAAAATACTCCGTGTCTGTTGTGCTCAGTTCGCGGTCCCAGTCGTAACTGAAACCGAGCATCTGCAACTGACGGCGGAACGTGGCGATGTTCTTTTCGGTCGTCGTCCGCGGCGGCGTGCCGGTGCGAATTGCGTGCTGTTCGGCCGGCAGGCCAAAAGCGTCCCAACCCATCGGGTGCAACACGCTCCTTCCGCGCATGCGGTTGTAGCGGCAGACGATATCGGTCGCGGTGTACCCTTCGGGATGTCCGACGTGAAGTCCATCGCCGCTGGGATAGGGGAACATGTCCAGGACGTAGAGCTTTTTGCCCACCGGCTCGCGCGGAGTGGCGAACGAGCGATGCTCGCGCCAGTATTGCTGCCATTTCGGCTCGATCGTCGCGGGATTGTAGCGGGGCATGTCGGCAAACTCTGGCCTGGGGGGAAAGGCGGCGGACGGACTTGGTAACTACTAACGCGGACAGGGGGCGCCAGCAGAATGTTCGCTGGCGGCAGCGGAGGGATGATTCTAATGATTAAGGGCAACCCCAGCAATTACACGGCTTTGCGACGCTACGAGTGAGGATCAGGGCACCGCTATGTATCGCTGAAATAGAACCCACCCGCTTGTCGCTTGGCGCAAAATGCCCTTGAGCGACCGCGGGCGATCCGCTACAAGTTCGGCCCCTTCTACCTGGTTTCCCTGAAATGTGAGCTCGCTGGTTCTCAGCGAGGAGGCTGGCAATGTCTCTGCGTCCGCTCCTCTTGTTCTCCGCGCTCTTGGCCTTCGGCTGCTGGTCGCCAAACGCCGCGCGGGGAGACGACTACGACGTGCAAGAAGCGCTCTACGACGAACCCGTCGACGAATCGTACGAGAGCGAGAATGAGGGCGAGTTTCCGTACAAGGCCTACATCAACGGCGACAGTGTTCACGTTCGCAGCGGACCGGGCCAGAATTATTACACCGTGCTCCGCATGAAGCGCGGCGAGCCCGTCTATGTCTATCGGCATGATCCGGGAGGCTGGTGCGCGATCCGTCCACCGGCCGAATGCTTCAGTTGGATCTCGGCAGATTTCATCGAGCCGGGCGAAGGTCGCATGGCCACGGTCAAAGGAGACCGCGTTGTCGCGCGCGTCGGGAGCGCTTACAGCGACATTCGCGACGTGATCCAGATCCGTCTCGACGCCGGCGAGCAGGTCGAAGTGATCGAAGCGCGGCGGTTGGGCAACGGTCCGGCTGCGCAAACATGGTACAAAATCGTTCCTCCGGCGGGCGAGTTCCGCTGGATCTCTGGCCAGTATCTCGATCGCACGCCGCCCGGCCAACAGGCGCGCGAGGTCGATCCGAACAATAATCTGGTGATCGCCAAACAAGCGCGCGAAGCGCGGCGCGAACGCTCGCGGCCCGATCCGCAACTGGCGTCGATGCGCCCCGGCGCTGCGCCCTTGTCCGATCGGTACGATCGCGACGAGATTCGCGACGACTACCGCGACGAGGTGGATTTAGAACGGAACGACGGCTCGATACATTCCACGGCCAGCGGAATCACGCGCCGGCCGAAACAGCCCCCGTTGGTTGAAGAGGACGCCTTTCCGGTGGGGAACGTCATTCGTCGCCGGGGGGGCGGCGGGACCAACAAATCGCCGCGATACGTCGACCAAGGCGAGAAACGCTTGCGTGCCGAAGTCGAACAGCTCGATCTGGATCTATCTGCCTCGGTCGCGCAAGATCCGGCCAACTGGGATTTGAAACCGCTCAAGACGCGCAGCGAATCGCTGCTGTCACAGAGCGAAACGGCGCTCGATCGTGGTCGCGTGCGTCTGGTGCAGCGCAAGATCACCCGCTTCGAGGAAATCAAACAGCGGCAAGAGCAGTTGGTCAGCGCGCAACAGCAGACCGACGCCAAGAATCAGGAGTTGGCCCGCGCGACGCTCGGCGGCTCGCCCCCCATTACTCCGAATGTTGAACGCTACGACGGCGTCGGCCGCTTAACGCAAGTCGACCAGAGCCACGGTTCGGTGGCCAGCTTTGCGCTCGTTGACGGGCAGGGGGTGATTAAGCAATACGTCACGCCGGCGCCCGGTGTCAACTTGCGTCAATACGTGGGACGCGACGTCGGCGTCCAAGGAACATTGGGCTACATGACAGACGCCCGCACGCAGCACGTCACGGCAAAGCGAGTGACGGTGGTCGAAGGCCTGATGCTGCGATAGCGCCGGCGAAATAGCCGCAGAGATTCCACATTTTGAAGCAGCGTTAGTGCTGCTTGCGAAACTCTTGCATGTAGCTCGCCAAGGCCTCGACTCCGGTCTCGGACATGGCGTTGTAAATGCTGGCGCGAATGCCGCCGACTGAGCGGTGCCCTTTCAAGTAGTGCAGATTCCTCTCCTTCGCGCCGGCTAAAAACGCGGTTTCGATCTCATCGCTGGGGAGGCGGAAGGTGACGTTCATCAGCGAACGACTCGCCGGTTGCGCGTGGCCGCGATAAAAGCCGGCGCTGGCGTCGATCACGTCGTAGAGCCACTTCGCCTTGCGGGCATTGCGCTCGTGCATGGCCGCCAGTCCCCCCACGTCGTTGAGCAGCCAGTGAGTGACGAGCATTACTATGTAGATCGCAAACACCGGCGGCGTGTTGGCCAGCGAATTCTGCTTGACGTACTCAGGGTAGCTGAGCATCGTCGGCACGCGCTTCGAGCATTGCGCCAAAACATCATCTCGCAGGATGGCGATCGTCACGCCCGCCGGACCGGCGTTCTTTTGCGCGCAGGCGTAGAGCATGCCGTAGCGCGGCATGTCGAGCGGGCGGGAAAGAAAATCGCTCGAAGCGTCGCAGACGAGCGGGACCTTCCCTGACTGCGGCTCGGATTGAAATTGCACCCCTTGGATCGTCTCGTTCGACGTGTAATAGAGGTACCGGGCATTGGGGCTGAGCTTCAGTTCGGCCTCGGTGGGCAAGCGATCATAGCCGGTCGCTTTGCCATCGTAGGCGACGCGGATCTCTCCCTCGCGGCGCGCCTCTTCGAGCGCCGTTTGTCCCCAAGTTCCGGTGACGATGTAATCCGCCGAGGCGCCGGGCGCGAGCAGGTTCATCGGAATCGTCGAGAACTGCAAACGCGAGCCGCCCTGCATGAAGACGATCTGAAAATTGTCAGGCAAGCTCAACAGCCGCTTGAGGTTCGCCTTGGTTTCTTCCAGCACCCCTTCGAACCACTTGGTGCGGTGACCGATTTCGAGCACCGAGACTCCCAAGCCTGGCAGCGAGAGCAGATCTCGCTGGGCCTCCAGGAGCACGCTGGTGGGAAGGACGGCAGGGCCGGGCGAAAAGTTATAGACGCGTTCCATACTTATGCCAGAGAGAATGAGTGATCAGCAGGTTCGCAGGCCACCGCGGCCGCAAAGACGGAAAGTTTGGGATTCTATCGCAATCCGCGCGTCGCGCCGACCGCCCATATTGGGAGTTGGCCCGCAATCGGGGAACTGGCCTTCCGAATCTTTTCAGCCGGGACCAGGCCCAGCGTAGCCGCAGGATTGCTAGCCCGCGGGACGCAGCAAGTTGGGAGGATCGTTTAACTGTGTATGGCTGGAAACCCACCACTGCGACGCCTGCGGTG
>DASXPZ010000694.1:0-3226 GCA_036493275.1 Pirellulales bacterium | reverse complement strand
CGTTGCCGGGCAGGCCGAAGAGTTGATTCTCGTCGACGTTGGTATTGATCTGCCGTCCCGATTCGGCGACGCGATTGATCCACAAGAACGTATATCCGAAATTCACGCGAAACCGACTCGTAATCTGGTAGCCCAAGTTGAGGTTGATTTCCGGGACGAAGCCGAACGTGTTGCGAGCATAGCGCCCAATATTGCTGGGCTGGGCCAATAGGCTTCCGGGACGGGAAACGGGATCGACGCCGGGGACTTGCACCACGTTCGACCCAGCAATGTTGACTACCTGGTGCATATTTCCGAGGCCAATTTTGCCGGCGCCGCCGAACGTGAATCGTCCCAACTGCTGCTCGCCAAGCAGACCGAATTGCCAGCCCTGAAATTGATTGTAGGCGCTGAACTGGTCGATGCCTGTGATCGTGGTCCCAAGCGGAATCGAGCTATTCGGATCGATCGAGATGATTTGGTCGCCGATGTTGATGGAATCGTTGTACTGCAAAAAACGATATCCTTGCACAAAGTCGAGCAATTGACCGTTGCCGCGATGGACCGCCAGTCGCATGAAGGCGTCGGCGGCCAAAAGGTCGCTCGTTGTTCGCACATTCACGCTCCCTGCAGCGATGGTCGGCTTGGCGAGAATCTGCGCGTCGTCTGCATGCGTTACCGTGTTATAGAAAGGGCGCGCCAGCAGCGTACTGCCGTTCGAGCCGGTGCTGTAGTTGGCCACGCCACGCTGCAAGTCGAGAAAGGCGCCGCCGAAGCCCAAGGTGCGCTCATCGTTGATCCACGCGCCGATGTTCAGCCGCCCGCCTGCGCGGAGGTCGTTGTCGATCGTCTGATTGCCGTACAGGACTCGCACCAGGGGATCATTCAGGGCGCCGCCGAATTGTGGCGATCCCGACGTCACCAGCGCAGGTACCGGCATCCCCTGGGTCCACCACAACAGGGCGTCGAACGTCGCCCAGGCGCCGCCGGGAAGTTGACAATGCTCAGGGAACGGAACTCGCGGAGGACAGAAGTGGTCGTAATAGCCGCTGAAAGTCGCCCCACCCAAACCGACGTACGGCGCCTTCGGCTGGATGGCGCCGGCGGGGACGTGGTAACCGAAGCCGTCGGGCCTGGCGTACATCTCGCCAGGTTCGCTCCACGGCGTCGGCTCGCCCTGCTCGGAAGTTTGGCCGGGCGGCAGACCGTTCGGTGGAGATACATTCCCATTGGGCGGCGCGTTTCCATCACGCGGCGAAGGAAGCGTTTCTGGTTGTGTCGCGCTCTCGTCCGACGGTTCGACCGGTATGGGCGGTTCCGCGGAAGGCGGCGGTTCTTCAGTCGGCAATTCTCCCGGCTCGGTTTCCGGCATGCCTTCGGTCGGCGTTTCCGCCGGAGGTGCGATGGTCGAATCGGGCTGCGCGTCGAGAGGGCTCTCCGTCGGCGGCTCGGCTGGCGCTTCCTGGTCCGGCGCAGCGGCGGGAGCTTTTCCCTGTGCGGCAGAATCCGCTTGCATCGTGCTCGGCGTATAACGGGGCAAAGGTGGATAAGGCCGCTGGCCAGGCAGGCTGGGATCGATCCTCCGTCGCGGCGCCGCTTTGGCGGACGACTTACTCGACACGAAAGGCGCCTTCCTCACCGCGCCTGGGGCCTTGATCAATCCGGGCGAAGCAGGCGAGGGCGCGAGCGCCGGCGCCGTCAACGAGGGACGAGGGGGGGCGAGCTCTGGCTCGGGAAGATCTTCGGCAGGCTGCCCTGCGGCGCGACGCTGCGCCATTTGCGCCGCCGTCGAGGCCAGCGCCTGTTGATGCGCAACGTACGCTTGCGACGCCAACGACACTTCGCTCTCAGGCGCGTCGGCAGGCGAAACGACGGACGCCGAAGCGGGCGCCCTGTCGACCCCAGCCGGCTGCGCGTATTGCCTGGCGCGCTGTTGAAGCGGCATAGGCGTCGGCTGCTGGGCCGACGCGACGCCCGTCATCATCAACATGGCGACGATCGCAAAGACGCGTTGGAACATTCCTGGATACTCTCCCCTCAACGCCAGTGACTCCGGCCAGTTCGGCGCCGCCATCCGTCGGACGCAATCGCACTACTACAAGCCGGCTGGGATTCTGGCGTCTCGCCCGGTCCCAACCCGCTCCGCTCGTGGCAGGGAAAACCGCCGCGCGGCTTTTCCACTCCGGCAAACTTTGCGGGTTACATCAGGATGATCGGTTGTAGGGGTCGTGCGGCTGGAGTCCGAGAGGCGAGAAATTGCGTAAACCGCGCATGATCTTGCAGCCTAAGGGGCTAGCTTTGCCCCTGCTCGGTCGTCCTGCAAATCCGTGACTTCCCAGACCGGATCTGCTACAAACAAGGCTCGCCACAGCAGTTACGCCGCCTGTGCCCCGCCAACTATCACCGTCCCTGCCCTTGCGCGTTGTGCAGCGCTGGGTCGTGGCGACCAACCGATCAAGAGCGAACGATGCGTCGAGTCCTACTATCTTTGTTGCGGTTGCTGGCGCTGCTGCTCATCGGCCTATCCGCTGTCGGGCTGGCAGAACGACCAGCCACCGCGCAGGAGCCTGCTGGCGCCGCGGGCGACGTCGATTACACGCGCGACGTCAAACCGATCTTGTCGCAGCACTGCTATCGCTGCCACGGAGCGATCGAACAAGAGTCGGACCTGCGGCTCGATACCGCCGCGGCCATACTCAAAGGGGGCGCCAGCGGCCCGGCCATCCTCCCCAAACAGAGTGACGACAGCCTGTTGATTACGGCGGTAACCCGGAAAGAGAATCGCATGCCGGCCGAAGGCGACCCGTTGGCCGAAGCCGAGATTGCGATTCTGAAGCGCTGGATCGACGCCGGGGCTGTCGCGCCCGCGGAGCCTCAGCCGGTGGATCCGCGAAAGCATTGGTCGTTTCAAAAGCCGAAGCGGAGCGAGGTACCTGCGACCGGACAGGCCGCCGGCGCCGTGAATCCGATCGACGCCTTTTTGTCCGCGGCGCGCGAAGCAAAGGGGCTCACCGCCGGTCCGCCAGCCGATAAACGAATCCTCTTGCGGCGCGTTTATCTCGACCTGATCGGGTTGCCGCCGACGAGGGCCGAGTTGCGAGCCTTTTTGGAGGACAGCGCGCCAGATGCTCTGCCCCGCGTCGTCGATCGTCTGCTCGCCAGTCCGCAATATGGCGAGCGCTGGGGTCGGCACTGGATGGACGTCTGGCGATACAGCGATTGGTCTGGCTACGGCCAAGAAGTCCGC